>JAHILQ010000283.1 GCA_018896985.1 Nitrospinota bacterium | reverse complement strand
CCCTTAATCCAGTAAGAGACTGCCGGAAGGTCCGGCGCCGCCTTCGGAAAATAGAAAGTGGACAGTGACCAAGTGATCAAACCGAATACGATAAACCAGGTAAAATGCACCCGTATGGGTATTCCCATTATTGTCCCGATCTTCCATGCACCCTGAAATAATCCGTTCATGATACCCCCTTTTATATTTTCAATTGAAGATTTCCTTCTTTCCTTCTTCCTTTCCTTCTTCTTAAAAATTTATCCGCCTCCACAACGACAATAACAGAGGCCGAAACCACAAGTATTTGCAACCAATCACCCGTTGAAATCGGCTCTGTTCTGAAGACCCATTGTAATGCATGGACATAGATCACAGAAAGCTGTGCGAGGAAGGCGGCTATCATACTGAAGAACAAGAATGGATTGCTTATGAGACTTATTCTGAAAATTGATTGATACTCGGAACGGGAATTCCATGCCTGAAAGAACTGGAAAAAAACCATTGTTGTGACAGCCATTGTCCTTGCCTTTTCAATGGAATCACCTGCATTCAGGACAGTAATAAAATTATAGACAACTCCTGCGGAAATCAAAACGCCTACAAGTATCGTCCTTTCTATGAGGAGTCTGGACATTATTCCCTCTTTGGGGTTTCGTGGAGGCCTGTCTATTATGCCCTTTTCACCCGGTTCAAATGCTAAGGCGACATCCTGCAAGCCGTTTGTGACAAGGTTTATCCAGAGGAGCTGGGCTGGCACATACGGTATCGGCACGCCCATGACAACGGTGACCAATATGGACAGGATGGCGGCGACACCCGTGGGAATGAGAAAGAAGGTGACCTTGCGGATGTTGTCGAACACGATCCTGCCCTCTTTCACTGCATTAAAAATACTTGCAAAGTTATCGTCCGTCAAAACCATATCAGATGCCTCTTTTGCCACATCCGTGCCGCCCCTCCCCATAGCGACTCCTATATGGGCTGCCTTTAGCGCAGGCGCATCATTAACCCCGTCACCTGTGACAGCAACTATTTCACCATGTTTTTTCAACTGCTGTACTATCCGCAATTTGTGCTGCGGAGATACCCTCGCATAAACAGAGACATCCTGAACCTTTTCAAAAAGCTCAGAATCATCCATGTCTTCTATCTCTTTGCCTGTAAGGACTTCTCCCTTCGCGTCTATGCCCAGTTTTTTAGCAATGGCCCTGGCTGTAACAGCGTGGTCTCCTGTTATCATCACAACCCTTATTCCCGCTCTCTTGCACCCCTCGATCGCCTCGATCGCCTCCGGCCTCGGAGGGTCTATCATGCCCTGTAATCCTGCAAATGTCAGTCCTGATTCCACATCATGATGCATAAGCTCATCCATCTCATCAGGGGCTTCTTTATATGCAAAGGCGAGGACGCGCAGCCCTTCCTTTGCAAAATCAATGGCAACCTGTAAAATCTCATTCGTATTCAGCTCCTCACCATCAACAGTTCGCATACACATATCCAGAACCTTCTCAGGCGCTCCTTTTACAAAAATAAATTTCTTTCCCCTGTGATTATGAAGCGTCGCCATATAGCCGCGGTCTGACTCAAAGGGGACAATTGCTCTCTGCTGATACTTCTCCTTTTCCTCTTCAGTTTCTAATCCTGCCTTCATTGCAGAGACGATGAGCGCGCCTTCTGTCGGGTCGCCGTCAACCTTGTATTGACCCTCTTCTTCAAAGACATATGACTCATTGCATAAAAGCCCTACGCGCAGGACATGCATGAGGCGCTTCCTGTCTTTTGCTTCTACAGACATGCCTTCATGGAGGATCTCACCCTCCGGCTCGTAACCGCTCCCCGCAACCTCATAGGTATGTTTCCCGTCGTAAATAAGTTTCACTGTCATCTCATTCTTTGTCAGTGTTCCTGTTTTATCAGAGCCAATGACTGTGGTACTTCCCAGTGTCTCCACAGCCGGGAGTTTTCTAACAATGGCATTCTGTCTTGCCATCCTTGCCACCCCGATAGCCATTGCGATTGTCACAACTATGGGAAGTCCTTCCGGTATCGTTGCAACAGCAGCAGCAACGGCTGTCATGAACATGTCCTTGGCGCTTTCGCCGATCAGCAATCCGACAAAAAACAGCAGAGTTGATGCACCGAGGACAATAAAACCTATAGACTTGGCAAAGCCGTGTATCTTTTCCTGAAGGGGAGCCCTTACAATGCCTACTT
>JAHILQ010000282.1 GCA_018896985.1 Nitrospinota bacterium | reverse complement strand
TGAGCCTTGCCTCTATTTCCTTTACAACCTCTCTGAGATAAACTTCCTGTTCCTCTTTCCTTTTTGCAATCTTCTTTACTATATCTTCATGCAGTTCAGGCATCATGAACTTAAAGCTGAGGTCTTCAAACTCTGTCTTAAGCCAGCCAATCCCGAGCCTGTTTGCTATAGGCGCATAAATATCAAGCGTTTCAGCGGCAATCCTCTCCCTCTTTGTTTCCGGGAGGTGTTCAAGGGTCTTCATGTTGTGAAGCCTGTCGGCAAATTTTATGAGTATGACGCGCACATCCTCTGCCATTGCCAGAAGCATCTTTCTGAAATTTTCCGCCTGCGCCTCCTCTTTTGTCATGAACTCCATCCTGCTTAATTTCGTAAGGGCATTTACAAGGAATGCGATGTCATTCCCAAAATGGGATTTCATGTCTTTTGCCGTTATGGTTGTGTCTTCGATTGTGTCGTGGAGAAGCCCTGCGGCAATAGTGGTTGTATCCATCTTCATATCCGCAAGAATAGATGCGACAGCGAGGGGATGTTCTATATACGGAGAGCCTTCTATCCGTGTCTGATTGCCGTGCGCCTCGCTGGAAAAGATATATGCCTTTTTCAGGAGTTCAACATCTGCATCAGGGTTATAAGAAAGCACTTTTTTTATTAAGTCGTCAATCGTTACAACATCTTCAGCCATGAGTTTATTATACGATGATATTCAGGTTTTAGGGGTTAGGTCTTAGGTGTCAGTAAAAAACTTCAACTGCTCTTTATTGCTGGAACCTGATACCTGGAACCTAATCCCTGTTTTTGCTTGGTCTTAATGCCTTGAGGTTTAACTGGAGATAGCTGCTTCCGTTATATTCATTCAGGGTCGGAGTAAATACAGCGTCCACCGCGCCGGACACCTCTGTGCTTCCCATATCAAACCCTATTGCATCCACTGAATGCGCGCCGTGTTTTAGTTTCATTTTCAGGTGATTGTTGCCTACTATCCTTGGATTTACAACCTCAAGTTTTCTGGCTGCAAGGAACGGTTCCTCGTTGCAGTAACCAAACGGCTCAAGCATTGCAATCTCCCTGATAAGGCTATGGTTAACCTCAGAGAGCGCCACATCCGCATCAATCTCAAGTGAGGGGACAAGATCTTCCTTGGACAGAGCGGTTTCAACTATGCGCTGCATCGCCTTTTCAAAAAGCGGGATGTTTTCAACCTTAAGCCTTACGCCTGCTGCCTGCCTGTGTCCTCCGAAAGACAGGAGAAACTCTCTGCATTCAGCAAGCCCTCTGCACAGATCAAAAGAAGGAATGCTCCTACCGGAGCCTTTTGCGATTCCATCCTCTACGGAGAGGATAAATGTGGGGCGGTAAAATTCCTCTGCTATCCTTGATGCGACAATGCCAACAACGCCCTGATGCCATCCCTCTCCCGAGAGCACTATTACACGTTCGTCATGCATGACCTGTAATGCCTCGCGGGCTTTTTGATAAACCTCTTCTTCTATCTTCTGTCTCTCAGAATTCAGCCTGTTAAGCCATGAACCAAGGTCTTCTGCTTCTCCTTCTGTCTCTGACAATAAAAGACGGACTACATCGCTGGCATCGGAAATCCTGCCTGCTGCATTTATCCGCGGTATCAGGGTGAAAGATAAAAGCCCTGCCCTGAGTTCTCTTTTATCAAGGCCTGCTACGCTTTTGAGCGTCCTTATCCCCTGCCTCCGGCCTTCATGAATAAGCTTCATCCCTTCTTTCACAAGAATTCTGTTTTCACCTGTGAGAGGAACAACGTCTGCCATTGTGCCGATTGCTGCAAGGTCTAATAAATCGTGAACTGTGAACTGTGAGCTGTGAAGCGTGAATAATGCCTGTGCAATCTTGAATGCCAAACCGGCGCCGGAGAGAATTGCGAGCGGAGAACCGGAAGATGAAAGTTTAGGATTTATTACTGCAACCGCCTCAGGCAGTGAATAGGCGTCAGGTATTAGGTGCTGGGTGTTAGCCTGACCCCTGACCCCTGACCCCTGACCCCTGAAGGCCGGTTCATGATGGTCTGATATGATGACGTCAATTCCTTCCTTCTTTGCGCAGGAAGCGGCGTCAAAAGATGTTATGCCGCAGTCAACAGTGATTATGAGGGTTGCTCCAAGTCTCTTTGCCTCCTTCACAGCCACAGGATTAAACCCGTATCCGTGAGCAATCCTGTCAGGAATAAAATAATGGACATCTATTCCGGATGTCCTGAGCGCATGAACCATTATCGCAGTTGCAGTAAGCCCGTCAGCATCATAATCGCCATGAACAAGAACAGTTTCGTTAGTATCAGCAGCGCGTTTTATTCTCTCAACCGCCGTTTTTACGCCGTCAATTTCAAAAGGGTCTGAAAGGCCGGAGATATGCGGGTTCAGGAAGCTATTGACTGCCTCCGGTGTCTTTATCCCCCT
>JAHILQ010000025.1 GCA_018896985.1 Nitrospinota bacterium | reverse complement strand
TATTGATGAGGCAATGGAGCATATCGCAAAATACAGCTCTGCTCATTCTGACGCTATTGTTACAGAGAATTACGAAAAAGCGATGCGTTTTCTGCGTGAGGTTGATTCATCCGCTGTTTTCGTTAATGCATCCACAAGATTGAATGATGGTTATCAGTTCGGCCTCGGCGCTGAGATCGGCATATCAACTGACAAGATTCATGCAAGGGGGCCGATGGGGCTTGAGGAACTCACATGCACGAAGTTTATAGTGCTTGGGGATGGACAGATTAGGGAGTAGGATGGATGAACAGATAGGATATAATGTTTTCGCTCATTCTCGCTGCGCTCCGAGGCATTTTGTCAAAATTGCCATATGTTAAAATGTGACAAAATGAAACCGCTCAAACACTATATCCTATCTGTTTTTTCTTAACCCTGTGAAACTTTTAAAAATAGACTTCAATGAAATTCAGAAGGCAATGGAAGATGTCTCAAGGGATGCATTTGACTACTTTCTTGACCTTGAGACAGGCAGTGTTGTAACAATCTCGCAGGAGATGCTCGAAAAGGCAAAGGATACATTCTATAAAGATGATGAACTTTTAGATGAAGAGCATCTTGAAGAATATGAAATGCCTGATTGGATGGAAGAGGAGATAGAGACGGCATTAAGGGTTTTTTCATCTGAAAAAGGAAGATATGTCAGGATTCCCGAAAGGGAATCCGAGAAAGCATATATTCTCATGAAAAAATTTACTGAAGGCGTAGAAGAACTTCATCCGCACGATGAGTTATCCAATGCCCTTAACAGCCATAATGCCTTCAGCAGATTTAAAAAAACACTTGCTGACTATCCAGAGTATAGGGAAAGGTGGTTTGCGATGAACGCAGGCGCAATGAAAAAGACAATAACAGAATGGCTTGAATCAATCGGCATAAAGCCGGAACAGGGGTACTACGCATAAATGAAACTCGGCGTATTCGGCGGGACATTTAATCCAATCCACTACGGGCATCTCAGAGTCGCAGAAGAGGTTAAGGAAAAACTCGGACTCAATAAGATTATCTTTGTGCCGTCAGGCAACCCTCCGCTCAAGGACACAGAGCTTGCAGATGCAAAACACAGGTATAGAATGGTGCGGCTTGCCGCATCTAAAAATCACTCCTTTGCTGTTTCTGATATTGAATACAAAAAGAAGGATAAATCTTATTCTGTAGACACGCTTGAAAGGCTTCACCGCATTTATCCTGGCGCAAGGTTTTATTTTATAGCCGGCATTGATGCTTTTATTGACATTCCTAACTGGTGGCAGCCTGAGAGGCTTGTCAGCCTTGCGGATTTTATAGTCGTCTCAAGGCCGGCTTTTAAATTCGTAAGCCTTGCCTCTTCACCATATCTGAAAATAAATAAAAATATTCTCAAAAATCTTGATGATGCAAAACTTCAGAACTACAAAACAAAACTAAAGAGCGGCAGGGATATAATAATGATGTATATTATGCCTGTTGAGATATCAGCAACCGGCATCAGAAAGCTGATAAAGCGCAGGAAAAGCATAAAATACCTATTGCCAGAAGAAGTTGAATCCTATATAATTACTCATAAGATTTACAGAAGTTAAAAGTTACTAAAGTTACTAAGGAGTTCATAAGTAAGAACACACACTTTGTCATTGCCCGACCCCCTTGTCATTCCCCGATTTAATCGGGGAATCCAGAGGGCATGCTTGATCGGGCAATCCAGAGAAAAGACTGGATTCTCCGGTCAAGCCGGAGAATGACAGCAATATGTCACTTTAATTATGAACTTATTAGTAAGAGTTGAGAGTTAAGAGTTTCAGACTTAAAAACTTTCAACTTTAAACTTTTAACTTCAATATGGAAAGGAGGATAATCCTTTAATAAAGAGTAAAGCCAAAGCCCTTGCAGCAGCGAAGATAGCAATGGAAAAGAAAGCCGTGGATGTGCTTGTCCTCGAACTGAAAGGCTTGTCCATCATTGCAGATTTTTTCATTATCTGTTCAGGAGAAAGCACAACTCAGGTCAGGGCCATTGCTGAGGCAATAGAAGAGAACTTTTCAAGGAAAGGCATTCGTCCTATCGGAATTGAAGGGCTGAATTACAGCCACTGGGTGTTAATGGACTACGGAGATGTCATTATTCATGTGTTTGAAGAAGAAACAAGGGCATACTATCAGCTTGAAAAACTCTGGCTTGATGCGCCGAGAATACTTGCAGAAGAAAAGGGTCATAACTGACAATGGGTAAGATCGCAATATTCATATTCATTATTTTTCTTGCCGTACTTGGCGGTTTTGCATATGACAACAAGGAAATAACAACGCTAAAGATACCTTTTGGCCACACATATGAAACTCCCAAGATAGCCCTGATACTCTTTTCAAGTGTTGCAGGAGCGCTTACGATGCTCGTTGTCTTTACTATAAGAGACACAAAACGCTTTATAGATAATCTTCAGTATCAGCGCAGACAGAAAAAAGAGGCAAGGGTTCATGAGATGTATTCAAAGGCGCTGAATGCGCTTCTTGCACATGATGAAGATGAGGCAAAGAAACCTCTTGAAAGCATCCTTGTCGAGGACCCGAAACATCTGAATGCCCTCCTCAGACTCGGAGACATCGCGTCTATAGAGGAAGATTATCAGAAGGCAGCAGAATTTTATAACAAGGCATTTGCCTCCAACCAGCAGAATCCCGAGGTGCTGTTTTCGCTTGAAACCCTGATGGAAAAAACAGGCAGGTGGGCAGAGGCGCTGAATTACATAGAGAAAATCCTTGACATAGATACTGACAACCTCAGCGCTCTCTATAAAAAGAGGGCTATTCTCGAAAGGGATGAAAAATGGGACGAGCTTGTTGAGGTGCAGAAGACGATATTGAAGCATGAGCATACAGAAAAAGACCGGCAGAGGGAGCAGGTGAACCTCCTTGGGTATAAGTATGAATACGGCCGCTACAGCCTTGAACGCGGGGATATTGAAAAGGCAAAGAAACTGTTCAAGACACTGCTCAGGCTGGATGTGGATTTTGTCCCGTCATACATCGGACTTGCCGAGGTAATGCTCAGGGAAGGCGAGTCAGAAGATGCCGTTGACTTTCTTGAAAAGAGCTATGTTCAGACATCATCCCTGATAATTCTTGCAAGGCTTGAAGATTTGCTTATAAATATCGGAGAACCTTCAAGGCTCATAAGGCTTTATGAAAACAGCTTGTCAAAGGACCCGCAGAACCATGCCTTGAGATTTCTCCTTGGTAAGCTGTATTTCAGGCTTGAGATGATAGATGATGCATTTGAAACATTTTCTTACGTTAATGCAAGCGGGGTGGCGTCCCCTGAACTTTACCAGATAATGGGCGACCTTTATCTCAGGCGAAATCAATGCGACAAGGCAGCGGTGGAATTCAAAAAAGCTGTTGCCATGAAAATAGCGTTCCGGCTTCCTTACTGGTGTTCAGCCTGCGGCTACTCATCACAGGACTGGTCCGGCAGGTGCCCGAGCTGCAATAACTGGAATACATATACGTTCAAACTTCATGGGGCAGGCAAAATTTAAAAAGAGCGCTGTAGTTTTAGATACAAGCCTTTTTGTAAATCCGGAGGTTCGCGAGAGCTTTGGCAGGACACCTACAGAGGCGCTTGAAAGCTTTCTATCTTTAGCATCGCAGATTCCTCACCTTGAGTTCTATATGCCGCCGTCCATATTTGAGGAACTCCTTAATTTTATAGAACCTGAAAAAATATCAGGAGACCTGCTCGTTGTCCTTCAGCAAAAACCTCCTAAGAAATATGAGCTTACATGCCCTGCATTCCTGCTCTATGAATTGATAGAAGACATAAGAGAGAGGATTAATAAGGGGCTCAGGGTTGCAGAGAAGGCTGTAAGGGGTGTTTCAAAAACAGGTGAAGAAGAGATTATTAAGGACCTGAGGAGAAAATACAGGGAAGCTCTGAGGGAAGGCATTATTGACAGCAAGGAGGATGTTGACCTTATCCTGCTTGCACGGGAGCTTGATGCGCTGCTTGTAACAGCAGACCAGGGGATAATAAAATGGGCTGAAAAATTAGGGATTAAATGGCTGGTGTCTTCCAAGTTCAAAGAATATCTTCTCAGTTCTATCAAAAAAGCTGAGATGGCGGCGGCACTGAAAAGTTAACAATTCATTCAACGAATCTTTCACGAGGCTGAAGCTGTCTTTCGGCAATATTAAACTACCTTTGCAATTATGCAGATGTTAATACAATATATTAATCTCTTGCAAGTTCTCATGCGGGGCTATCCGCTCCACTTCGTTGCGACTTCAGCCCCTATTCTGGCAGACCCGTGAATCTTGCCTCAACCCAGCCCCCGCCTCCTCACAATTTTTGTCCTTTTACTTTCCAATGCAGAAATCGCTGAATATCCTGTTCAGTATATCATCTGTTGTTACAGCGCCAACAATCTCTCCGAGCCTGTCAAGCGCATCCCTGAATTCAATTGCAATTATCTCAAGAGGCTTGTCAGTTTCAACTGCCTTAATTCCATTCTTTAGAGAATCATAAGCAGCCTGAATTGCAATCTTATGCCTGAGGTTCGTAACTATAACGCCTTCTCTCTGCTCTTTCCAGTTTTTAACCGAAGACTGGAAGATAGTGTCTTTCAGTTCTTCTATTCCATCTCCTGTTGCCGCGGAGATATTTATCACGCGTGAAGAGTAAGAAATAAGAGCAGAATTACTACCTGATTTGTCACTCCGGCTTGCCCGGAGTCTTTCTTCAGAAGGATTCCCGACAAGCGGGAATGACACCTTATTAATGAACCTGTCAGCAACACTCTTCAGCACTTCCGCTCTTATTAAATCAGATTTATTAATAACTATTATCGTGTTTTTACCTTTTGTCTTTCCGAGCACCTCAATGTCTTCATCTTTCAGAGGCTCGCTGCCGTCAATAACAGCCATGACTAAATCCGCATCTTCCATTGCCCTGATGCTTCTTTTAACTCCTTCTTTCTCTGCCATGTCATGCGATTCTCTTATTCCTGCTGTGTCAATTATGCGGAGCGGCAGGCCGTTGATATTCAGATATTCTTCAATTGTATCCCTTGTTGTGCCGGGGGTATCTGTGACAATAGCCCTGTCTTTCTGAAGAAGCGCATTAAGGAGAGAAGATTTTCCGACATTAGGCCTTCCAACGATTGCCGCTGCAAGCCCTTCTCTGAAAAATCTGCCTTCATCGTAACTTTTTAGAAGGGACGCAAGTTCTTTCAGGATTGTCTCTGCTGATTCAACAATCTCTTTCCTTGAAGCAAGCTCTATCTCTTCTTCCGGAAAATCTATGCAAGCCTCGATGAAGACGCATATCTTTGTAAGTTGCTCTCGAAGATTTAGAATTTTTTCAGAGAGCCTGCCTCTGAGCTGTTCAAGAGCGATTCTTCGCGACTCATCTGTCTTTGCCCTTATGAGGTCAAGCACTGCCTCTGCCTCACTCAGGTCAATCCTTCCGTTTAAGAATGCCCTTTTTGTGAATTCTCCCGGCTCAGCAAGTCGTGCCCCATGTTTAACCGCAAGTTCCAGCGCCTCTCTAAGAGGGGACATCCCGCCGTGGCAGTTTATCTCAACAATATCCTCTCTGGTGTAGGTATTAGGCGAGCGCATTATTGAGACAAGCACTTCATCTACTGTTTCGCCTGTGGATGAGTCCTTTATAAAACCATGGATTATTCTGTGCGAGGCTGAATCAAAGAGGGTTTTGCCTTTTGAGGAATGAAATAGCCTGTCTGCTATTTTTATTGCGTCTTTTCCGGTGAGCCTGACAATGCCTATTCCGCCTTCACCGGGAGGAGTTGAGATGGCGGCTATTGTGTCGTCAAGAAACATAATTAATAGTATAACTTACTAATGAGTGTGGAAATATCCATCAATTGATTTTATGCGCTCCAAATCCCGATATAGAAAAGTGTCATTGCGAGCGAAGCGAAGCAATCTCGCCTTTGACGATAAGATTGCCGCAAACCCTTCGGGTTCTCGCAATGACAGATGAAGCAAGGCATTGTTGATATGTGTTTTGCAATGTGCTATAGTTTTATTCAAGCATTCTCGGAAAGGGGTGCTTGGTAGATTAATCGTTAGCCGTAAAAATATAAAGAAAACGAATTAAGGAGGAGATATGCGGAAAAGTATTGCTTATGTCTTGTGCTTAAGCGTCGTGTTTATGTTTCTCGTTTCTATGTCTGAGGCTGGGGATAAAGTTTATTTAAAAAAAGGT
>JAHILQ010000281.1 GCA_018896985.1 Nitrospinota bacterium | reverse complement strand
GGTTGTTTTCACCCTCACCCTCACCCTCTCCCATCAAGGGAGAGGGGACTTTGAGGAATTTCTATCTCTGTTTTAGGGTCACATATCCAAACTAATGTTTGCCGTGCGATTCTCCTGAGGTAAGGTATCTGATAGCCATTGGCAGAATAAATCCTTACGGCTTAGTTACAATGGTTGGAGTTATGAATATAAGGAGTTCCTTAACATTAGGCCCTGTCTGGGTCTTTGTCTTAAACAACCAGCCGAGAATAGGTATTCTGCTCAAAAGAGGTATTCCCGTCTCACTTTCTGTTGTGCTTGTTTTATATATCCCTCCGAGTACAAGAGTCTCGCCGTTTTTAACAAGGGCGTTAGTGGTTAAACTCATCGTATTAATTGCAATATCACCTTTGGGTGTAGTTGCGCCGGGAGTGTTATTGGTTGCTTTTACATGTATCTGGACATTACCTTCTGGTGTAATCGTCGGAGTAACCGTAAGGCCCAATGTTGCCATTTTAAAGTCTGTTTGTGGCCCTTTATCGGTTTGAATTGTATAAGGTATCGCTGTCCCCTGCTCAATGTTGGCTTCTTTATTATCCAGGGTCAATATCTTTGGGTTTGATAATGTCCTTGATTTTCCGACTGATTCCAGAGCAGAAAGTGATAAGTTCACCTGCACAGTGCTTGCGCTTCCTAAGCTTAATCCTAAGACGCCGCCGGGACCGGTAACGCCTGCTAAAGGCGTATTAACAGCAAATGTCCCGCTTTTAATCTCGCCTATGCCAATACCAGCAGGAGGGGTTCCGATAGTCCCTCCCCATCTTATCCCCATTGATTCGCTGTAATCGCTCCCCACTTCTACTATCTTTGCCTCTATCATAACCTGTCTCGTGGCTTGATCAAATTCCTTAATCAAATCATCAACTTGAGCTATTTTAGCCGGTATATCAGAAACTATAATCACATTAGTTTTTATATCTGAAGTTACTTGCCCTCTGGGTGAGAGGACCCTTTGCTTCTCATCATATCCAGTCGTTACTGTTCGTTCCTTTGTCACTGGGTCTAATGTTATAGTTAGTTTTTCGCCTAATAACTGCTGCTTTACATTTTGTGCATTTGCAAACATAAGACGATATGTTTTTCTTTCAAGAGGTGACAATGCAGCTGTCGCCTTTTCTTCTATATCTTTTGCCTCTGTTTTTTCTTTGGACATTTTGGTAAATTTGGCGATAGGAGCAATCCACATTATATTGCCTTCTTCCTGTTTAGCAAGGCCGTGTGTCTGCAGTATTATGTCAAGCGCCTGCTCCCACGGCACATTCATAAGTTTCAACGTAATTTTGCCCTTCACATCAGAATCAATGACAAAGTTGTATCCGCTTATGTCGGCCAATAACCTGAATAGCGGCCCAATGTCTGCATCTTGGAAATCAAGAGAAATCTTCTGCCCTTTGTATTTGCCTTCTTCAGCAGGTTTTGCAGGTATTGCTGTCTCAGTTTTTGTTTCCATACTGGCTGGTTTTTCTGCCTTTGCAGCGTATTTTTCTTTTTCAGGGAGTTGGAATGAGACTATCACAGAATCCTCTATCGCTGTAACAGTAAAGTTTGTCTTTTCTTTCATGTCAAACACAATTCTTATTTTGTCTTTATATTTGCCTGACCTGATGCCTTTAAGCGGCGACTGTGCTTTCGGTAATGGCGTTTCAAGTGTTACATTAGGTATGTCTAAAACAGTTCGGTTGTCAAGTTCAAAAACATTAGGGTTCAGAGAGCCGTTGCCTTTTATTATCAGCTTTAGGACATCCTGCTCCTTTTCAATATTTACTTTTACAATTGATGTTGCAGGAGGAAGCTCTTTTGGCGCAGATGGTTTTGGTTCTTCTTTTTCTGCTGTCTTTGGTTTTTCTTCTGGTTTTGTAACCTCTGCTGCTTTAACCTCTTTTGGCGGTTCTGCTGCTTTTTCTAAAGGGACTTTGACTTCCTGAGTTTTTTCCTCTGCTCCGCCTAAGGCGGATGGCGTTTCAGACGCTTTTTCATTTGTCTTTGCTTTAAGTTCTTCTTCCAGATTAATTATGTTGAGTGTCAGCAGTGTTCCCTTGTAGGCAGGCACGATACCGGCAGGAGAAGAAAGGAGTATCTCAAGCGTGGTTAAAAGCGGTTCTTCTGTTTGAGACGGCATAATCTCTGTTATGCCTGCTTTGTCCGATTTGATTTTACCTGCAGCAATGCCAAGCCGCATATCCGGAAGCTCCACAATTGCTTTATACGGGTCAGAAGGCTTGTATATTGTATATGTGAAAGGCTTATCCGCATTGATATTAAGTGTATTGTCTGTTATGTCTATTGCAGTCAGCGTGGCGATTTGCCTTTCTTCCTGCACGCCGGTTGTAGTTGCGCATCCTGAGGCGAGGATTAAAAGAGCAAAGCTAAAAAAGAAAAATTTAAAAGTAAGGGACCCCGTATCTTTTAGCCTTAAAATACCCCTCGCTGTCATTGCGGCTTGTCCGCAATCCTTCCGACTCTTGTCCCTGCATAGTCGGGGATCGGTTCGGAATCGGAAGAAAGATTCCCGACAAGCGGGAATGACATTTTCATTCTCCTTTGTGCCGACTTGTCGGCATGAGTGTTTCATTTCCCATTTTTCATTATTCATTATTTGTCTCATTCTTCCTCCCCTTCACGGAGTTTTAAGATTGTTTCTTTTGATTTAAGTTGTCCCTTGTAATCTTTTATTCTTTCTATGATAACGATATGATCCTTGTTTATCTTTTGGATCTTCCCTTCGTGTATCCCGATCGTCATGCTTTCTCTTAAAGTATATGCCTTTCCATCAGGTAAAACTGCCGTTGCAAAATTACCCTTGTCAGTCCATACAATGCCCAAAATCTTGATTGCGCTGACATCATAATTTTCAAGCGGGGCATGACCCTTTTTGGGTTTTTCTGTCGCAGTTACAACGAGAGAAACAAACGGATCCCTTTTCCCCTTTTTCTCGTAAGTGTATGTTTCTTCCTCTACTTTAGCTCCCTTTACCTCTGGACTCTGAGTAGCAGCCTCCTGGGCAGCTTTTGCAGGCGCTGCTTTGGGAGAAGGAGCTTTTT
>JAHILQ010000280.1 GCA_018896985.1 Nitrospinota bacterium | reverse complement strand
TCAACTCCGGATAGCCTCCAAGTAACTCCTGCCATGTCTCGCCTTCTGCTATCTGTTCAAGTATAACTGTGATCGGAATTCTCGTCCCTTTAATAACAGGCTTTCCATTGCAAACTCTTGGGTTGATTTCAATTCTGTCTATATAATTCATAAAATACTCCTCCTTCAAGATTATTTTTGGTAATGAGTTCTCTTACATTCATTTCAAGTCCATTTTATACGGAAACACCAATCTGATAATATTCAAAACCCATCTCATGCAGTTTTTCTCTATTATACTGATTTCTTCCGTCAAAAATTATTTTATTCTTCAGACGCCTTGCCATCTCATCAAAGTCGGGGCTCCTGAACTCCTTCCACTCCGTAACAAGCAGCAGCGCAGCAGCGCCTGACAATGCAGCATATTTGGAATCAGCATACTCTACGTTTTTTAAGTCCTTGAGATAGTACGCCTTGGCAACATCCATTGCCCTTGGGTCATACGCCTTTATCTTCGCTCCATGCTTTGTAAGTTCCCTGATTATAGTTAAGCTTGACGCCTCTCTCGTGTCGTCTGTCTCAGGCTTGAAAGACAACCCCCAAACAGCAAATACATGCCCATTTAAATCCTCACCGAATCTTCTTATAACCTTATGGACAAGGACTAATTTCTGGGATTCATTTATTTCCTGAACTGCTCTGAGCATTTTGGCCGTATATTTATTTTCTGTCGCTAATCTTTCCAGCGCCCTTACATCCTTAGGGAAACAGCTTCCGCCGTATCCGCAGCCCGGATATATAAAGCTGTATCCTATTCTGCTGTCGCTTCCTATTCCTGCCCTGACCTTATTAACATCAGCCCCCACTCTCTCGCAGATATTGGCTATTTCATTCATAAAAGATATCTTTGCGGCAAGCATTGCATTTGCGGCATACTTGGTCATTTCAGCGCTTCTTATATCCATAGCAATAAACCTCTCATGGCTTCTTGTAAACGGCATATAAAGTTCTTTTATCTTCTCAAGCGCCTTCGGATTATCCGCGCCTACAATCACTCTGTCGGGCCTCATAAAATCCTCAACAGCAGCGCCTTCTTTAAGGAATTCTGGATTTGACACAACATCAAAAGGTATTTTAACTTTCCTCTTATTCAGTTCACTTCTTACGACATCTCTAACTTTATCCGCTGTTCCTACTGGCACGGTTGACTTGTTTGCTATGATAATGTAGCGCTCCATATTTTTGCCTATATCACCGGCTGCCTGTAAAACATGCTGCAAATCAGCGCTCCCGTCTTCTCCCATCGGAGTGCCGACTGCAATACAGCATATCTCGCTGTTGTCAATTGCCTCTTCAATGTCAGTCGTAAACCTCAATGTCCCTGCCTTGTAATTTTCAGCAACCAGAGGTTCAAGCCCGGGCTCGTATATGGGAATAATACCGCGCTTAAGGTTCTCTATCTTTTTTCTGTCAACATCAACGCAAAAGACGCTGTTTCCCATCTGCGCCATGCATGCGCCCGTTACAAGCCCTACATATCCTGTGCCTATAATTGAAATCTTCATGTTTCTATTCTTTTTTTACACTGCTCCGCTCTCTCAGTCACATGCGTAATGCATGATGCGTAATGAGTAATCAGCATAAAAAATATGGGACGGGTGTTCATATTTTAGGTCTTCTTCAAGCATACAAGCTGGAAAGCCTACAAGCTAACAAACCGGCAGGTCGACAAACCAACCTCGCGTCCTTTATACGCGACATATCTGAGCGGTTAACGAGCGTTTATGCTGTTTTTCTATGACAGCAAGTCTAAGAAGCGAGTTTGCTGCTTCCGCAACCTTATCGGCTCCTCCGGGCTGAAAATATATTTCCCCACATTCATTGCAAACCAAAGCTGCAATGCCTGATAGTTTAACTTTCACCCCCTCACGCTCATATTCCTGAGTGATATATTTCCGTTCAAGTCTGCCGCCGCATTCAGAGCACGGCTCTTTAGATATGTCTATTTTTCTCATAGGCTTTTCCCCCTCCTTACGGGTGATATCCACCACGGCCTTTGTGGAATATACGCCGTCACAATGTCTATAAGTTTTCTATTTGAATAATCACAAACCATATGAATCGGAGACATTACTTTATCGTTCCATAAAAAATGTCCTAATATCAAGCATCTTTTATCCTCATCATACATTTCGATTATCTTGCTCTCTCCAACTATTGAGGTAATAACATCTTTTTCTGAAAAACCTTCCTCTATCATATGTTTAACAGCGTGGATTTTTACACGATAACGCCCATCGCCAATAAGTTTTTTAATTTGAGCAAGCAGAGCATCGTTCATCTCTTCACCTAAAATTCAAAGGACTGTATGGTGTGTTATTTTTTTACACTGCTCCGCCCTCTCAGTCACATTTCCTCACTTAAGTCGTAGACTCGACTCTACGAGAGGAACTAACCGAGAAGGCCTGTCCGTAATGCGTGATGCGTAACGCGTGATGAGTAATGAGTAATAAGTAATGCGTGATGAGGGATCAGTATGAAACCTTCCTCATCACTTATCACATATCACGAATTTACGCATCCCGAGTTAAGTTTTATGTTTTAAGAATCGTATTAATCCAAGCAACATTTTTCTTATATCTTCAAGCTCTAACAAAATGCTGCCGTCTTTAAGAAACCCTAATCTCTGGCTCAACAACATCTGTGTTTCCAACTCTGCTAACGAACCTAAAGCTATATAAAGAAACTGGATAAACTCTTTATTTGAGTGTCTCGCTGCTCCTTCTGCGATGTTACTGGGAATGGATATAGCTGAGCGTCTTATTTGTGATACTATGCCATATTGCTCTTTTTGAGGAAAATCCATTGTTAGAGCATAAGTTTTTTCTGCCAATTCCATTGCCCTATTCCACACATCCAAATCTTTATGTGTTTTCATATTCATTACTCATCACGCATCACGCATTACTCTAAACTCTTTCCACATCCGATGCGTCTATCTTCAGCGACACACCCTGCCTGAGTATATCCACAGAAAGAACAAGGAGATGCTGTCCTTTCCTTTCCGCAAGAATACCTTCCACGCCTGCAAGAGGCCCTCTCTTTATTCTTACCCTCTGGCCTTCCTTCAAATACGGGTAGGGGTCAAGGGATTCTTTGCTTTCAACAAGCTTTTTTAAGGAAATTATCTGGTCTTCTGAAACAGGCTCCGGCTCACACTGATTAATGCCAAGTAATCTTACAACCCCTTGAGTCTTCAATACAGTCAACATAGCTTCATAAATCTTATGAATATGGACAAAAATATAACCCGGGAAAAGAGGGAAATTTATTAACTTCTTCCTGTCCTTCCATCTGCTGAGTCTCTCCACAGCAGGCAGGAATGTCTCTATACGGGATTTTTTCAATCTTTCCACCACTTTAAACTCATGACGGGATTTAACATGAACAGCATACCAGTAAGCGCCTGAAATATCAGTTAATTCCACCTGTAAATACCCCTCTTTGTCATTCTGGCTTGTCCAGAATCTTTCTTTACGATTCCTGACAAGCAGGAAGGATTCCGAACAAGTCGGAATGACAGAAAAAGAAGCGGGAATGACATTTTCATCAACTTTTGTGCCGTCCTGTCGGCATGTGT
>JAHILQ010000279.1 GCA_018896985.1 Nitrospinota bacterium | reverse complement strand
GAAGCTTCATTAAGTTTCCTGTCAAGTGTCCATAATGGAACATGAGTCAACATTGCCGATGCAAGCAAATGCATATCAATATATCCTAACCCTTTCCCCATAAGACTATATTTTTCTATGAACTGCATCACTTCTTCGTGTTCTGCATGAAGCGCCATCGGGAGTGAATTTAGAAGAGAGAGTATCTCTGCTCTGCTTTTGAGATTTCCACAGGCAAGTTCGCCAGTGATAAATGGATGGCAGGCAACGCGGCTGTCATTCAGTAGTTTTTCAAGTCCGATATTCCCATCTCGCAGATGTGCCACCCACACCGAAGTGCCAACGAGCACCATTCTATGTGGTTGCTCCTCTTCTGCGGGGTATCATCTTTAACTCTTTTTCTGTCCCTCCCAATTTGGCAAGCCTCTTGCCACTTTCCCTCGCTATCAATGATTCAAGCCCCAGCCTGACAAGCGAAGTTTTTTCCTTGATGCCGGTCAACTTTGCCGCCTTGTCAATCAGTTTGTCCTCGATGTTCAGTGTTGTTCTCATAATTTCACCTCTCCTTAGATATGCATTATCATATGTATTAGTATGCATTTATGATATGTATTTGTCAAGGAATCTTATTGTGCAATTTAATGAAATCAGGGTAACAAGTTGGTTTCATTTAGCCGACAAAGGTTTAATCTCAATCAGTACTATTTTTTTAGTTTCAGACATCACTTTAAATCTCTCATCTGCCCTGTATCCTGCAATCCAGACAACATCATTTCCTGAGAGAACTATTGGAATGGAATCACGCTCGTCGCGCGGAATCTTTTCATCAACAAAGAAATCTTGAAGTTTCTTCCTTTTACCGAAACCGAACGGATAAAAAAGGTCTCCGCTTTTTCGCGCCCTGACAACCAAAGGCAGTTTTATCCTCTCAGCGTCAATTATGACTCTGGATTTTCCGTCGCAGGGAATCTCTGCGCTGTCAGCAAATGAAGACTTTATCAGGATGCCTGATTCTTTCAATGCAAGCTCTTCAGGCACGTTAAGGCTGTATGCGCCGAGCTTTGAAGGCTGCTCTGATGTGAGGATTAATGTTGAATAACCTTTAATGACCCTGATGCCTTTCGGAAGATAAATCCTGTCGCCAGAGTTTCCTCTTTTTACAAGCTCTATGATGTCCTCAATGTGAACAAAGCCGATTCCCCTTAAACCTTTTACTGCATCTATCGCCCTTCTTAATACCCTCCTCAGAATTACCCTGTCCATTGTTTCCAATGGAACGAGAAAGAGTTCAATTGTCCTGTCTGTTTTTTTAGGAATCAGTCTCATTAAAGTCTTTGTGACAATAAGTTCAAGATAATTGTCTTCTTCTCTGATAATTTCGCTTGTTCTGCTTATTGTCCTTATAAGTTCAGGATTCTGGCGTTTGAATTCAGGCATGACAGCAAGTCTCAGCCAATTCCTGAAATAATCCTTTTTGAGATTTGATGAATCAACGATAAAAGACTGCGATATGCTGTCAAGAAATTCTTCTATATCTTTTCTTTCAATCTCAATTAGCGGCCTTATGATTTTCCCTCTTACAGGTGGAATGCCTGAAAGCCCTTTCTGTCCTGCGCCCCTTAGAATCCTCATGAAGAATGTCTCTGCTTGATCATCTGCATTGTGCGCAAGCGCAATCCTGCTTGAGCCTATTTCAAGGGCAACATCTTCAAATATTTTATATCTCAGTTCCCTTGCCGCCTCCTGCTTATTCAAACAATACTCTTTGGCATAGGACTTTACATCAACAGATTTAGTGAGAAAAGGCACACCGAGGGTTTCGCAGAGTTTCTTGCAGAACTCTATTTCAGCAGGAATTTCGTCAGGCCTTAAGCCGTGGTCAATGTATATGGCATGAAGCGAAAGCTTGTATTCATCCTTTAAATTATTCAGGGCATGGAGAAGGCATACAGAATCAGGGCCTCCCGAAAGACCGATTAAAACCCTGTCTTTTTCAAAGAGCATTGAATGTTTTTTTATCGCTGTATTTACCTGTCCAAGCAAATCCATTTGTATTTAACTCTAAGGATTAGCAAGCGAAGATGTCAATAGTTTTAGACTTGAGATGCACGAATACTTTTGCTATAGTGAGTTAGTATAAGGCAAGGATAGGAGTTAATGAATGAGTAAATTTCTGAAATTCGGACAGTACCTTCAGCCTTCATCAGTTCAATGATGGCTGAGGCGTATGAAGCAGGGGTTCCTATGTCATTCCAGTAACAGCCTGTAAAGTCAAGAGTTTGAACCTTATGTCCGGCTTTGGCCGCAGCAATCCATGCTTCGGTTGCATGAGAAACGCCGGACGGCAGGAATTTTAATATCTCAGGAGAATGTACGGCAATGCCTGTGTATGCAACTTTTTTAGCTATTGTGTCCGGATTCGGGCTTGATGTGCCCGGGGTTTCAACATCAAGAATATAGCCGTTTTCATCCACAACCACATTATTATATTTTGGATAGTTGTGAGTTGCCAATGTCGCAATATTTCCTGGAGACTTCTTATAAATTTATCAGGCTCTGCATGCAGAGTTCCATTGTCCAGATGAATGTATAGTATCTTGAGCCGATGTCCTGAAGGTCTATTACAAGGGCATCTATATCTTTAAGCATTTCAGGCTCTGGTTTTCTCGTATGACCGTAGAGGCTGTAAACAGGAAGCCCTGTCTGCGGGTCGCGAAATCCCTCCCATTCAACCATGTTGTCCTGTGTCTCTCCTCTTATTCCGTGCTGAGGGCCAAAGAGGGCTTTGAGTCTGAATTTTTTGGATTTGAAGAATACGTTTAATGAATGTTCAAGTTTTTTGTTAACAGAAGCAGGATGCACAAGGAGCCCCACGCGCAAGCCTTTTAATTCCTTCGGCCATGATTTTCCCAGTCTGTCCACCCCTGTTAAAACCATAGAAGAATATACATTAGATGCGAGGGATACTACAAGGATGAGGTTTGTTGTGATAGGATGAAAGACTTAAAAATTAACTGGTAATTTAGCCTCTTGAGTTGGTGGCGGGGAGAGGATTTGAACCTCTGACCTTCGGGTTATGAGCCCGACGAGCTACCGGACTGCTCCACCCCGCGATTTAGATGTGAAAGACAAGTGGATGTATCGTAACTTATGGATGTATTTATTGTCAAATACGATAAACGATAAGTATTGATGATAAGGCATATCATGCTCAAAAGCTTTGAATGCGACAATATGTTCAAAGTCCGATTGCGAATCTTTATTCCGAAAAATAGGAGGCTGGTTGAATCCCGAACTAAGATTTCGGGATTACAAGATTTGAAATGTGGTTAGTCAATACTTATAGGTGTCGCTCAAAGTTTTTTCACCCGACACGCCTTATCATCTCGTTTGTTGTATGCTTGACACAATTATGATGCCTCTGCAATGATAAAACCATCTAAAATTTTGGAGGAAAAGATGATTGAAGCAAAGGTAACTTATGTGGATGGTCTCCAATTTGTCGGTGAGGCGGCATCAGGGCATGCAATAGTTATGGATGGCGATAAGGAGGTCGGGGGGAGAAATACCGGCGCCAGACCGATGGAACTGCTTCTTATAGGGCTTGGCGGATGTTCAGGGATGGATATTGTCTCTATACTGAAAAAGAAGAAACAGGAAATAAACGGGGTTGAGATTAAGGTTAAAGGAGAAAAGGCTGGAAACTATCCGAAGAAATTCACTGACATAGATATAGAGTTTATAGTGAGAGGCAGAAATGTCTCTGACGATGCCGTAAAAAGGGCTGTTGAGCTTTCGATGGAAAAATACTGTTCTGTTAAAGCGACGCTTGAAGGTTCTGCAAAGATAACATGGAGCTATAAAATAATTGAAGAGTAAACACAAGGAGTCAGTTGATGCAGTTGCTGAACACTTTTCGCTTTTTGCAGAGACTTTTTGACCCCGAAAGCATTCGGGGTTACCAATCCCGATATATCGGGACTGATGTCGCTCAAAGCGTTCAGCAA
Source organism: Nitrospinota bacterium (assembly GCA_018896985.1). Taxonomy (GTDB): domain Bacteria; phylum Nitrospirota; class Thermodesulfovibrionia; order Thermodesulfovibrionales; family UBA1546; genus UBA1546. The sequence goes on along the minus strand of JAHILQ010000279.1, from coordinate 118 downwards.
CAAGCTATCCCTCCTCATTGCTGGATTGCTTTACTTATTAAATGACAATTTTAAAATACATCGCTACATTGGGTTTTATCGGCTATATGCCTTTTGCTCCGGGTACGTTCGGAACTCT
>JAHILQ010000004.1 GCA_018896985.1 Nitrospinota bacterium | reverse complement strand
GTATAAAGCAGGCACCGCATAACTCCTGCCGTTGATTCCGGATTGCTTATTTCAGTCTTTGACATCTCAATATACCAGTCGCAGAACTCATGCCATATAAAATGATAGATGCTGTTTGCCGCATCATTAAATCTATATTCTTCAAGCGCTGCGTTTATTTCATCAGCAGTTCCAGCCAGCCTGCTCAGTATCCACCTGCTGGACAGGTCAAGATTTTCTGGTCGTTGACTGCTGACTGCTGACTGCTGACTGCTGACTGCATTCACATTCATCATTATAAATCTTGTTGCATTCCACAGCTTGTTCACAAAATGCCTGTATCCCTCAACCCTCTCCTCTGAGAATCTGATGTCCCTGCCCTGCGCCGCAAATGCGCACAGAGTAAACCTGAATGCATCTGTGCCGTATTTATCTATCATTATCAAAGGGTCAATAACATTGCCTTTTGACTTTGACATCTTCTGCCCTGACGCATCCCTTATAATTGCATGTATATACACATCCCTGAAAGGCGCGTCTTCCATGAACTTAAGTCCCATCATTATCATACGCGCAACCCAGAAAAACAGGATATCAAAGGCAGTTACCAGAACACTCGTCGGATAAAATTTCTTTAAATCATCAGTTGGTTCAGGCCAGCCAAGCGTTGAAAAAGGCCAGAGCGCAGATGAAAACCAAGTATCAAGCACATCCTCGTCCTGAACTAATTTTTTGGAACCGCAGAATGGACATTCTTTCGGAGTTTCGCGTGATACGATAACCCCTCCTTTTTTCCTGCATGTCTCATTATTCATTTCCTGGCAGTACCACACAGGAATCCTGTGTCCCCACCATATCTGGCGTGAAATGCACCAGTCCTTTATATTTTCCATCCAGCCGAAGTATGAGTTTTCCCATGACTGGGGCATTATTCTTATCTTCCCGTTTCTAACAGCGTCTATAGCATCCCTTGCCAGCGTCCCGACATTCACATACCACTGCAGTGTCGGCAGCGGCTCTATTATTGTTTTGCACCTGTAACAATGTCCTACTGCATGGCGGTGTTTTTCTTCTTTTTCTACAAACTGCAGAGACTTTAAATCAATGACAACGCGCTTCCTGCATTCATACCTGTCAAGCCCTGCATATTTAGGCCCTGCATCAGAAGTCATCTTGCCTTCTTTCCCTATGACAACAACAAAAGGCAGCGAAGGGTTTTGTCTTTTTGCAATAGCCTCATCATTGAAATCATGGGCAGGCGTCACTTTAACAGCGCCTGTGCCAAAGGTCATATCAACAGCGCTGTCAGGAACAACAGGTATCTTTCTGTCTGTAAGAGGCAGGGCGATTGTTTTCCCTATAAAATCCTTGTACCTCTCATCAGAGGGATTTACGGCAACTGCAGTATCTCCAAGCATGGTCTCGGGCCTTGTAGTGGCAACTGTAATATACCCCCCCTCAACTCCCCCCCTTACCAAGTGGGGGGATGGGGGAGTTAATGGATATTTAATGTAATACAATGTCCCGTCAAACTCATCGTGCTCTACTTCAAGGTCGGATAACGCTGTATGACAGCGCGGGCACCAGTTTATCAATCTGTTGTCGCGGTATATCAGCCCTTCTTCGTGAAGCATTACAAAGACCTCTCTTACGGCCTTTGAGAGGCCTTCGTCAAGTGTAAACCTTTCCCTTGACCAGTCACATGATGCGCCGATCCTCTTGAGCTGATGTATTATCCTGCCGCCGTATTCAGCCTCCCATTTCCATACCCTGTCAATAAAGGCTTCCCTTCCAAGCTGCTGACGTGTAAGCTTTTCTCCTGAAAGCTGTCTTTCAACTACATTCTGAGTTGCAATACCGGCATGGTCCGTGCCAGGAAGCCACAGCACGCTGAAACCGCACATCCTTTTCCATCGTGCAAGAACATCCTGAAGCGTTGCGTTAAGGGCGTGTCCCATGTGAAGCGAGCCTGTAATATTTGGAGGAGGGATTACAATTGAATAGGGTTTTCCATGGGGATTTATCTCAGGTTTAAAATAGCCCTCGTTAACCCACAGTTCATACCATTTTTCTTCTATCCCTTCGGGAATATAACTCTTACTTAATTCTGTCACACTACATCTCTGACTTTATCTTCTCTATCTCTTTTGCAATCAAAGTCTCTGCAATATCAGGAACAGTCTCCCACATTATCTTTTCAATTTCCTTGCTTAATGATGCGAGTGAACTCTGCAGCACTTCCTTGACCAGTTTATCAGTAAGCTCAGGAGCCATTTCCCACAAAATTTTCTCAACTGAATCTTTTAATACCGGCGTAAGCGACTCAATCATCACATTTTTAATGTCTATTGCGGAAAGGGCTGAAGCAACCCTTTCGTCAACCGCTTTCTTAAACAGTGAAATAAGCTCCTCTTTTGATGGAATCTGCACCTCGGGCATTTCTTTTCTCACTTGTATCTCCGCAGCTTCAAGCGCTTGGGCAATGCTGACTTCTTCTTCTGCGGACACCTCTTCTATCCCGGACGGAGTCTCCACAGCAACCCCTTCAACTGCCTCCATTGCCCAGAGGTCTTCTTCAGCGCCAACAGCCTCTGCAACCACCTCTGCTTCCACTGCTTCTACAGCTTCTGCTGTCTCTGCAATTGTTGATGCAGATACCAGCGCCGCATTTATCTTGCTTATTAATTCCTGAGATTCAAATGGTTTTATAACAAAGCTGTCTGCCTTTACATGCCTTGCAAGTTCCTCGTCAAGCGGCTCAAATGCCCCTGAAAGAAGAATTACAGGAACATTTTTTGTTACAGGATGTGCCTTCAATTTTTCGCACAGCTGATAGCCGTTCATCTTCGGCATCTCTATATCTGCAAGGACTACATCAGGCTTGAATGTCTCGATTGCGGCAAGCGCCTCCTCGCCGTTATTCACAGCCTTTATCTCAAACCCTTCCTCTGCAAGGACGAGCTCTACAACCTTCTGTATCGTAATACTGTCATCTGCAAGAAGCATCTTACGCGCCATAAATTACTCCTTCCGGTATTTTTCAAATTTTATTGCCAAGACACAAAAAAGTCAAGCATTTTCGCACAGTTAGGAATTTCCCCTGCGTATCTGATACACTAAAAACGGAACTTTTATGAGACATTCGCTCACAGAGGAGGCTGTGGCTGGATTAAGGTAAGATTCACGGGTCTGTCAGAATAGGGGCTGAAGTCTCAACGAAGTAGAGCGGAAGCCCCGCATGAGAACTTATAATAACCTCGTATATAGTACTAACGCCTGCACTCATGCAAAGGTAGTTTAATATTGCCGAAAGACAGACACAGCCTTCTAAATGAACATTTTAAAATGAAAAAATATCTTGACAGGTTATCGGAAATTTACAGGGCGATTGACAGAGCTTACAGCGAGGCATTAAGGCGCTACAACTTCAGCTGCGATGGATGCCCTGACAACTGCTGTGTTACAAAGTTTCACCACCACACCTTAGTGGAAGAG
>JAHILQ010000278.1 GCA_018896985.1 Nitrospinota bacterium | reverse complement strand
TCCGTGAAATCACAGGCGCTGAAGATGCCTTGATAGTTAACAACAATGCTGCTGCTGTTCTTCTCTGCCTTAGCGCTCTGGCAAAAGGCAAGGAGGTAATTGTCTCAAGAGGAGAGCTTATTGAGATAGGAGGCTCGTTCAGGCTCCCTGATATTATGTCGTTAAGCGGCGCTGTCCTGAGAGAGGTTGGAACAACGAACAAGACGCATCTGCATGATTATAAAAATGCGATTAATGAAAGCACGGCATTAATCCTCAAAGTTCATCAGTCAAATTACAGGATTTCAGGTTTCACAGAGGAAGTGCCTGTTGCTGATTTAAAAAAGCTTTCAGAGAAATATCACATCCCGGTGATGTACGACCTCGGAAGCGGATGCATGATAGACCTGAAACCCTATGGAATACATTCTGAGCCTGCGGTTCAGAATATAGTAGAGTCCGGCGTGGATATTGTAACCTTCAGCGGTGACAAGCTCCTCGGAGGACCGCAGGGAGGCATTATCGTTGGCAGAAAGGAATACATTGAAAAGCTCCCGAAGAACCCTCTGACAAGGGCGATAAGGATAGACAAGCTCACCCTTGCGGCATTTGAGGCAACGCTTATGGAATATCTTGATGAAGATAAGGCCGTAGAGAATATTCCTACGCTTAAGATGCTTCTCCAGAAGCCAGAGAGGATAAGGGAAAGGGCGAAAAAGATAGCGCTGCTGTTGAAGAGAAAGGTTAAGGCTGCAAAAATAGAGATAACAGAGGACACGTCAAAGGCAGGAGGAGGCTCTCTTCCTGAGATAGAATTCCCGACATATGCTGTGTTAATAAGCCCTGACAATATCTCTGTCAATGACCTTGAGGAAAGGCTGAGAAAAGGGGCTCCCGCAATTATTGCGAGGGTTAAAGACAATGCGCTTTTGCTTGATGCACGGACAATAAGAGAAGATGAAATAGGCAGCATTGTAAAGGGCGTTCACGCTGCTCTTTATTAATGAGTTATAGCGTCAAGCGTTCAGCGTTATAGCGTAAAAATCTATAAAACAATAACGCAATAACTCTATAACTCAATAACTCAATAACTCATATGAAACTTGAAGATGACAACTACTGTTTTGCCTGCGGCAGGGAAAATCCCTGCGGGTTAAAGCTGTCCTTTAATTATTCCGACGGCAAACTCACATCCGAATTCACACCCTCGAAGGTACATCAGGGATATAGGGATATAACGCACGGCGGGATTATAACAACCGTGCTTGATGAGGCAATGATACAGGCTGCTATAGCCGAAGGCATAAACCCCGTAACTGCAGAAATAAATATAAGATTCAAGAAACCCCTGATGGCGGATGAAGAAACAATCGTAAGGGCAGAGATAACAAAAAGAGGCGCAAAACTTATTGAGGCATACGCATGCCTTTTAAAAAAGGAAGACGGAACCATGATCGCCGAGGCGCATGCAAAGCTGATTCAGGCAAAATAAGCTTAGGACTAACACGGTATCAGAGTTCCACGGGTTTGCCTGTGGCTGTCTAAATTATCACTACATTTCTTGCGGGAGACGATAATGACTGAGATAAACATTTTAATCCATATCGTACCGAACTCTCTGTCCTGAATATGCTCTCGCAAGTCCAAGCCTTAAAATCTCAAGGAGCGAAAGGAATGTGACTATCCTTATTAGCAACATGGGGAAAGACACCATAGGGACAACCCCCATATTTCGCCCAATTTTCATAATTTTATTTTCTGCGGCCTGCCCCCTGGTTTAGGTTTTAACATTCTATTCAGTTTCATTGCTATCGTCTCTACAAATCCCTCACTGCCTAATGGTCTGCCGGTTGTAGTAGCTTTTCTTACCTCTCCATCATCCGAATATTCTTTAAGAAATTTAGAATAATTTTCTCGTTCACTCTCATCCAGCCAATCAGGATAGGTCAAAAATCTATCATATACGCCTTCAACATGTGCCGATGCACTAGACCATTTCCAATCGGCCGCATTTTTACTAATCCCGCTTCTTACCGGATTATTCTCAATATATCTAACAACTGCCCATAAATATACTTCCTTATCTACAGGACATGAAAAATACCTGTTTTGCCATAATCTCCCGCTTCTTTCATATTTTTTATTAAAGTACTGAGCATAACGAAAGGTGGCGCTGTGTAAACATCTTCCAAGACCTCCCTTACTCCTCGGAACAAGAAGTAAGTGTAAATGATTATCCATCAGGCAGTAAGCCCAAATTTCCGTTAAAGTTTTTTCCGCGGAAGACTTAAGACGCTCAAGCATAAACAACCTATCCTTATCATCAAGAAAAATTTCTGATCTATTAGTTCCTCTTTGTGTTACATGATGTGGGTAATCCAGAGCAATTACCCTTGCTATTCTTGGCATAAAAAATCATACGCGATTAGGATTAAACAAGTCAAGAAAATACGGGGGTTGTCCCTACCTTTGTACCCTACCTTTGTACCTTTGTATTCACCACGAAGGTCTTGTAGCCTTCAGGTATTATAGCTAACTTTGTCTCGGTTAAATTGAGGGCACAGAGGATGGCAAGGATTAAGAATAAGGAGAAAACCTACCATTAAATGTCAAGGAAAATAGTCGCTGTTGTTCATGCTCACTAATTAGGTAACTCTTTTGGTACGATAAACACTAAAGGAGGCCCTAATGCAATATTCAAGTCAGGTTATAGTAAAGCGTTGGATTCCCATCTTAAAGGAGTATGAAAGAACCAAAGCTAAAGT
>JAHILQ010000277.1 GCA_018896985.1 Nitrospinota bacterium | reverse complement strand
GTTTATGGATGATGAAAGCGATTTTCCTGAGATAAGAGAACTCTTAAGACACGGGGCGATAAACACTCCTGTTGTGCTCATAAACGGCGTGCCGAAGATCCACGGCGGCATCCCTTATTCTGTTATAAAGACAGAGATTGAGAAGGTGCTGTCCTCAGGGCCTCTGCACTGAATTTTTATCGCAGATTGAAAGCCTGAATAATAACCGTTTCGCCCATGAGTTTTTCTTCTGCTTTCTTGAATCCTGTTTTTGAGAGCCAGTTTTTCATTTCATCCGGCGAATAACTTCTCCCCCCATCTGTATTGACGAGCATGTTAACAGAGAAGAGCGCCCCCTGCGGAGGATGCGCCCTGTCTTTCAGCAGATGGAATCCCTGAATGACTATCCTTCCGCGTTTGTTCAATGCCCTTTTGCATTTCTTAAGCAGGCGGAGATTATCTTTTTCTGAGAGTGAATGCATTATCTGGCTTGCAAAGATGAGGTCGTAACCCCTGCCTATGTTGTCATGAAGAAAGTCGCCCTCGATGAAGTCTATATTTTTAATCCCCTCTTTTTTAATAACACGCTTTGCAATCTCTACAGTCTCAGGCCTGTCAAAGAGCGTGATGTCAACTCCCTTTTTAGCCATCTCAATGGAATATGTTCCGGACCCTCCTCCGAGGTCAAGCGCGGTCTTTACCCCCCTACTCCAATTGCTTTAATAACGGATTTAACTTTCAATGATGCAATATTATGCATGCCCATAATAAACGCCATATGGTCGTGAGCCTTTCTGATTGGCTTCCCTGTCTTTATAATTTCATCCAGTTCCGACCAGTTCTGCCAGAGCGAATCAGCATGTCTGAGAATATCGCCCTGATAATAAGCGCTGCCTCTGACAAGAAACTTTGCCGCAATCGGAGCGTTTGAATATTTGCCCCTGTTTTTTTTCAGAAGCCCTATGCCTGTAACGGCATCAAGCAGGATCTCAGTAGCCCTTAAATTTGTCTTTAGTTTTTTTGCGATTGCATTTGCCGATTGAGGTTTGATAAGACAATCAAAAATCCTGTAGTTGTTTGCAGTCAGCAGCGCCCTTGAAGCCCAGAAACCACTCCAGAGTTTTCTTAATTCTCCTGCCTCTTCAAGTACGGACATGATTCCTCCGTTGGTTATTTATCTGTATCATCATTGACTGGTTCAAGTAAATTTAAATTCCTTGGCGTATGGTCTATCTGTTCAATTATTGGAATTTCATCTGCGCCTGTAACACCTAATTCTTTGAATTTTCTGACAGAAGGCAGAACCCTTGATTCCATGGAGCCTACAGCCTTATTGTATGCTCCTATAGCCTTATCAAGACCGGAGCCGACATTTTCTAAATGCTGTACCAGAGTATTCATTCTTTCATATAGTTGACGTCCGAGTTCGCTTATTACCTGGGCATTTTTTGTGACCTGCTCCTGACGCCATCCATAGGCAATTGCCCTCAGCAATGCGATAAATGTCGTTGGGGTGGCAATGATTACACGCTTCTCAATGCCGTCCTCAATAATGGTATTGTCCATCTCAATCGCTGAGCTTAAGAATGATTCGCCCGGGATAAAAAGAACTACAAACTCAGGAGACTTATTAAACTGGCTCCAGTATTCTTTCGAGGCAAGTTTATTCATATGAGCCCTTACCTGCTGTGCATGTTTTTCCATCTTTGTTTTTCTTTCCTCTTCTGTCTGTGCAGAGGCAGCGTCAAGACATGCCTCTAATGACACCTTTGAATCAACGACTATTTCCCTGTCCATAGGCAGATGCACGATCATATCAGGCCTTATTTTCCCTTTTTCTGTATCTACTGACTGCTGTTCAGTAAAATCACAGTGCATGGACATCCCCGAAAGTTCCGCAACCCTTCTTAGCTGCATCTCACCCCACCTGCCGCGGACTTGCGGTTTTCTTAGGGCAGACACAAGATTGCTCGTTTCTTTCTGAAGTGTTTCGTGAGTTGATGCCAGAGTCCTTAATTGCTCTTCAAGGCTGCCGTATGCTTTATGCCTGCTGTCTTCCATTACCTTTATCTGATCTTCATATCTCTTAAGCGTGTCTGATAACGGTTTAATCATCCCGTCCATTGCAGTCTGGTGTTCTCCGAGTTTGCCTTTTGTCTCTTCAACAATTTTACCGAGGCGTTCTGATGCAAGTGTAAGAAAACTCTCGTTGCTGCTTTCCAACGCTGCTTTAGAAAGGGCATTGAATGTGTCTGACATTTCTTTCTTCATAGTCTCAAGCAGTATCTTCTGTTCCTCAAGATTTTTCTGTGATTCTTCTAATCTTGTAAGCGCTTCAACCCTTGACTTCTTCTCATCATCAAGTTCTTTCCTGAGTAAATTTATCTCAGTTTCTCTTTGCTGAATCTGTTTGCCTCTTTCCTCAACAATTGCTTCAGCACCCTTTACCCTTCCTTGAAGGCGGGCAAAAAGCCACGCAATGATTCCAACTACCACAGCGCCAAAAATAATAAATAATATGTTTGTCATTACTCCTGCTCCTCCACAATATCCGTTCTGACCAGTGTGAGTATGGCAGAATGGGGAACGATAAGGTATTTTTTGTCTTCAAACTCTATCTCTACTGCGGCGTCTTTAAGGAAGATTGCATAATCGCCTTCGGCTGCCTGTAGAGGTATGTATTTTAATTCCTGTTTCTTTTTAGCAGACCACGGCTCTTCAAGGATTACATTCGGGTCATGGACAGGATAGCCCGGGCCAATTTTTACAACGTAACCTCCCTGAACTTTGT
>JAHILQ010000276.1 GCA_018896985.1 Nitrospinota bacterium | reverse complement strand
TGTTGCGGATGTATCTGCGCTGGGCGGAAAAACATAAATTTAAGACTCAGGTTATAGACCTCCTGCCCGGAGAAGAGGCTGGGGTAAAGAGCGCAACATTTACAGTCAGCGGCCCTTATTCTTACGGCTTTCTCAAAGCCGAGGCTGGCGTTCACAGGCTTGTCCGAATATCACCCTATGATGCAAACAAAAGAAGGCATACTTCTTTTGCCGCAGTTATTGTTTATCCTGAAATAGAAGATGACATAAATATAGAAATAAAAACTGATGATCTAAGGATTGACACCTTCAGGGCATCGGGCGCAGGCGGACAGCATGTTAATAAAACATCCTCTGCTGTCAGGATAACCCATATCCCTTCAGGTATAGTTATTTCCTGTCAGAATGAACGCTCCCAGCATAAAAACAAAGCTATAGCTCTGAAGATACTTAAATCACGCCTTTACGATCTCTCTCGCAAGGAACAGGAAAGTAAGATGAGAGAAATTGTGGGCGATAAGAAGGGTATCGCCTGGGGAAATCAGATTCGGTCTTATGTTCTTCAACCTTACAGGCTTGTTAAAGACCACAGAACATCCATTGAGAGTGGAAACGTGGATTCAGTGCTTGACGGAGAAATAGATAAATTTATAAGGGCATTTTTAGAAAAGAGAATAAAGAATCCATAAGCTCTTCTACTACTTATATATATAATACTTTTAGTAGTAGTAGTAAAGGGTGTTAGTAATTACAAATAGGCATAAACCCGCTTTTTTAAAAGAGTTTTTAGTGTTTATAAAATGAATAGAAAAGTGATTATATATTTAACAAAAAAGGACTGCGGAAAGAAAGAACAAAATATTAACAGAAAACCAACAGTTTTCTTGCTTGTAGTTTAAGAGATGATATATAATAGTGCACCGCCCAGTGGGGATTACTAACACCTGTTAATAAATTGTTAATAACTGAAGGGTTGGGGAATGATTTTAGAAGAGATTTGGGAAAAAAGCCTTTCAAAGATAGAAGAAAAAATAGGGACCAGCATATTTGAATTATGGATAAAGCCCATAAGGCCTGTCCAGCTCAAAGAGCAGCAGCTCACATTAGAGGTGCCGAACAGGTTCTTTAAAGAATGGATAGAGGATTACTATCCAACCTTAATAACCGAAATACTGGAAGGACTGTTAGGCTACGCTGTAACTTTAAAATACAGGGTTGCAGAGAAACAGGCAGCAGAGACAAAGAGAATAGAAGCCCGGCTTGAGAGCAGAAAAACAAGGCTTGCAAGCAGAGGAATATACCTCAACCCAAAATACACCTTTGAAAACTTTATAAGCGGACAGAGCAACCAGTTTGCCCATGCAGCGGCAAAGGCAGTGGCGGAAACACCCGGAAAAGTTTACAATCCGTTATTTATTTATGGAGGCGTTGGCTTGGGAAAAACTCATCTGCTCAGCGCAATCGGGAACAGCGTAATAGACAGCAAGCAGGACTACAATGTGCTTTATGTGTCATCAGAGCAGTTTACAAACGAGGTGGTATCAGCAGTGCGGCACGGAAAAACAGAGGAGCTGAAAAAGAAATACAGGAATGTGGACCTGCTCCTGATAGACGACATCCAGTTTGTAGAAAATAAAATGGCAACACAGGAGGAGTTGTTTTATACTATTAACACGCTTTACGAGAAACAGAAACAGATAGTCATTTCCAGCGACAGGCCGCCGAAGGAGATCAAGACTATAACGGACAGGCTCAGATCCCGCTTCAGCATGGGACTCATCGCTGACATACAACCGCCGGAATACGAGACACGGGTAGCGATAATACATAAAAAATCAGACATGGAAAGAATAGGGCTGAAAGAGGATGTTGTTAATTTCATTGCGGCAAAAGTAAAGACAAATATAAGGGAGCTGGAAGGCTGTCTTATCAGGCTTGGCGCACAGGCAGCTCTTACGGGAAGCCCGATAGATGTGGAGATGGCAAAGAATGTCCTGAAGGATTTTATCCAGGATGAAGAAAAACCTATAACCTCAGAGCAGATACTGAAAACAGTCTGCGAATATTTCGGCTTAAAAATTCAGGACATAAAAGCGAGGAAGAGGACAAAGGAGATAGCACAGCCCAGGCAGATAGCGATGTACCTGAGCAGACAGCTCACGGACGGCTCGCTGAACGATATCGGCAAGAGCATGGGAGGCAAAGACCATGCAACGGTCATATATGCCTGCAAACAGGTAGAAGACAAAAGGGCTAAAGACGAGAACTTTAACAGGATGGTAGAAACCCTGTTGCGAAAAATAAAACCTTAAGGAGGGGTTATGAAGCTGAGTGTTTCAAAAGAGGAACTGCAGGAAAAGCTTTCAAACATCCAGAATATTGTAGAAAAAAGGAATACAATGCCTGTGCTGAGCCATTTCCTTTTAGATGCCGGCAAAAAGAAGGCATACATTGTCGCCACTGACCTTGAGACGGCAATAAAAGAACCGATAGAGGTAAAAGTAGAACAAGAAGGGAAGCTCTGCATCCCTGCGAGGAAGATGTTCGAGATAGTTAAAGAGGTGGACGGAGACATCACAATGGAGTCTGAGGATGGACAGTGGCTCAAAGTAAACGCAGGCCGCAGCAAATTCAAGCTTGCCTGCCTCTCAGCAGACGAATTCCCCGCATGGCCCGGAATGGAAAATGTAGAAGAAATGCAGATGGATACAAAAAACCTTATAGAGATGATAGAAAAGAGCCTTTATGCCGCAGGAGAGAGCGATACAAGATATACGCTGAACGGGCTGCTCTTTCATGTAAAAAAAGGCAGCAGCGAAATGACCGTTGTCGGAACAGACGGACACAGGCTGTCAAGTATAACCAGCAAGATAAACACTCCGTTAAAGGAAGAGAAAAAAGTGATTATCCCGCGGAAGGCAGCAGCAGAAATCAGAAGGTTTCTTGACAGGGATACGGAGAACCTCACAGTGGTCATAGGCAAAAACCATGTAATGTTTAAGATAGAGGAAGTGGAGTTTTTAACAAGGTTGATAGAAGGAACATACCCTAACTATGAACAGGTGATACCACCAGGCAATGAAAAGAAAGTCATAATAAGCAAAGATGAATTTATAAAAGCGCTGAGAAGGGTTTCTGTAATGAGCAGGGAAAAGAGCAATGCCATCAAGGCGGATATTGAAGACGGAATACTATCGCTCTCTGCCTCAAATCCGGACCTCGGCGAGGCAAAAGATGAGGTGAAGATAGAATATAAGGGGGAAGCGCTTTCTCTTGGATTTAATGCAAGGTATCTGTTAGATGCATTGAATGCCATGAGCGGAGAAAAGGTTGTTTTTGAACTTCAGGACCCGTTAAGCCCGACCCTCTTAAAAGAAGAAAAGGATGATAATTATAAATGTGTGATAATGCCGATGAGGGTATAAAGACCGTGATGCGTGAAGAGTGAAACGTGATGAGTGCCGGGCAAAACTCATAACGCATTACGGATTACGCATTACGTCTTTTGGAGGGGAGTAAATGGAAGAAAAAGAACAGATAAATAACGATGCAGAGTCCTA
>JAHILQ010000275.1 GCA_018896985.1 Nitrospinota bacterium | reverse complement strand
GTAAGCCAGGATTCGTATTTTTTATTCTTCCCTTTCACGCTGTCAAAGAATACAGACTGCAGTTTCTTTGTAATCCTGCCTGCCCTTCCTTCTCCGATTACTCTGCCGTCAACCTCTCTTATCGGAGTAACCTCTGCTGCTGTGCCTGTGAAAAACGCCTCATCCGCTATGTAGAGCTCATCCCTTGTGAACCTCTCTTCTATTACTTCAATCTTTAAATCCCGCGCAATCTTCATTATGCCGTCTCTTGTAATGCCCTCAAGCGCTGAAGTCAACGGCGTGGTCTTCAGCCTGCTGTTTCTCACAATAAATATATTCTCACCGCTTCCTTCAGCCACATATCCGTCTGTGTCAAGCAGAAGCGCTTCGTCGTAACCCAATGAGATCGCCTCTTTCTTTGCAAGTTGCGAATTGATGTAATAGCCGCATGCCTTAGCCCTGCTCATCTGTGAGTTTACATGATTCTTTATGAAGGATGACACCTTTACCCTTATGCCGTTTTTCAGTCCATCGTCACCGAGGTATGCGCCCCACGGCCATACGCTGACGGCAACCCTCACAGGATTATCCTTGGGATATAAGCCCATGGCTCCGTATCCTATATATACCAATGGCCTTATGTAGCATTCCTTGACCTTATTTATCTTAACTGTCTTGATTATCGCATCTTCAATCTCTTTCTCTGAATAAGGAATCGCAAGCAGAAAAATATGGGCTGACTTAAAGAGCCTCTGAACATGCTCCTTGAGCCTGAAGATTGCAGGCCCGCCTTTTGTCTCATAACACCTTATGCCCTCAAAAACTCCAAGCCCGTAATGAAGGGTATGAGTCATTACATGCACATTGGCGTTATCCCAGTCTACAAACCTGCCGTCCATCCATATCTTTTTTGTCTTCTTTATCATAGAAATTATATTCTATAACAAACATAATGTATAAATCCAGCGCAAAAGGTGACTTAATCTGCGAGATACAGGATTAGCTTTCGCTTCCGAAGATATTTTTCTGTCATTCTAAGGCTCATTCCGCTACAGCCGCAAAACTCACCCTTCGGGTTCAGACAGTTGCGGCTGTTGGCGCTTCATTTCGCCAAGAACGAAAACGAAAAATCTCTAATGTCGCTCAAACTAACCCTGTATCTCGCTATTCCACGAGAGCAATAAAAAATATCAGTCAAGCCCTAATCCTTCAAACAGCCTTACTATAACTGAATTGGATATTACCAGACCCTTTCTTGAAAGCCTCAGATAATCACCTTTTATCTCAAGATATCCCTCTTCAATCAATCCCATACAGACACCGGGCATGTCCAGTCCAAGGGCTTCTGCTTTTGCAAGACTTATCCCTTCGGTCTTTCTGAGATTGAGGAATATAAACTCCTTAATCGCCTCCCCGCACTTAATCTCCACTGACTCAGCTTCAGGGATTATTCCTTTATTAAGGTCTTTTATGTATCTTCTAATATCATCTGTGTTCTTTGAGCGGGAACCTCTGATAAAAGAGTGCGCTCCGGCTCCTGCACCTATGTATTCTCCCCTGCTCCAGTAATTCAGATTGTGCAGACATCTGAAACCGTGCAAGGCAAAGTTTGATATTTCATAGTGCTCATAGCCTTTGGATGTCAGATGTTCTATTGCGTAGTTATACATGTCAAGAATCAATTCCTCTGCAGGCATTTTGATGTTAGCTAAAAATCCCCCCATCCCCCCTTTAGCAAAGGGGGGCGAGGAGGGATTTGTTTCCTCGGACTTTATCATTTTGTATAATGGTGTCCCCTCCTCAAGCGTAAGTTCATAAGAAGATATATGCGCAGGAGAAAGCTCAAATACCTTTGATATGGTCTTTTTCCATGAATCAAGAGTCTGCCCCTGAATTCCGTATATCAGGTCTATTGAAAAATTATTAATGCCTGAGTCTTTGATTGTCTCTATTGCCTTTAATGCCTCATCAGATGTGTGGATTCTTCCAAGTGTCTTTAATTCATTATCATTGAATGACTGGACACCAATACTTAATCTGTTCACTCCGAGGGAAAGCATTGTATCTATCTTTGATTTATCAACAGTTCCCGGATTTGCCTCAACAGTAATCTCAGGAGAATCAGAGAATTTAAAATTCTCCTTAAGGCATTTAAACAACTGCCTGAAACATTCTTCAGACAAAATAGACGGAGTCCCTCCTCCGATATAAACCGTCTTTAATTGCCCTGCAATATCTTTTTTCAGGATTAATTCTTTGCATAGTGCATCCGTGTATGCCCTTGCAAGTAAATCATTATAAGGCACAGACAAAAAATCACAGTAAAGGCATTTTTTAATACAGAAGGGTATATGGATGTACACCCCGTTAGAAAGCTCGGATAAGGCTTTAAATTTTACTCCTGAATCGTTTTTTCCACTAACAGGTCTCATATATATTTTTTAGTGTACCCAAAAGAATGGGTTTTCTTTCTAACGGGGTAAAGGAATTCCGATTTCATTTATATTATTGTCATTGCGATCCGCCTGAGGCGGAGAAGCAATCTCTCTTTTTTCGTCACTGTGTTTTCCATAAAGTGAATCAAGCGGGCTTTGTGGCGCGTTCGACATATTTCTGAGCACATGTGTATAATACCATCGTCAGATAATTATATTTTTTGTTATCATAAGGAGTTCATATGAAAATCTTAACAACGCATAGGATGGAACGATGTATCGGATGTCATTCATGTTCACTTGCCTGTGCACGCCTTGTGAATAAACGCCTTTCGTGGGATACCGCAGGCATTCGCATAGCTTCTTCAGGCGGTTTGTCTACCGGTTTCGAGTCAAGAATATGTCTTGCCTGTGATCCTGCACCCTGCGCATTAGTTTGTCCCACTGGTGCTTTCTACCAGCGAAAAGGCGGGGGAGTAGTTGTCCAGAAAAAACTCTGTATCCGTTGCGGAGAATGTGCCAAGGCATGTCCAGTCGATGCGATCTATTCGGATATGACGGGAGAGCCCTTCGTCTGTATCCATTGCGGCCGCTGCGTGCCCTTTTGCCCCCACGACTGCCTCGAAATGGTTAAGATACTATCAGAGGAGAACGAAGGAAAGGAGGCTGGTTTATGATCAGGGATTACTTTAGAGTACTCGTTGTAGACCTTTTCACTGGTCGCGGAAATGTAGTGACCGTTGACGGCAGGGATACAGTCGCAGGGGGGAGCGGCCTGGCTGCAGCGTTGTTTAATAAATACGGCCAAACCAGCAAACCATGGAATGACCCGGAGCAACCGCTTATCTTTGCTATTGGTCCACTCACAGGATATTTCCCACTCATGAGCAAAACAGTCTGTGCTTTCAAGTCACCCTATCATGACCAATATGCCGAGAGTCATGGCGGCGGACGCTCATCGCTTTCTCTCCGTTTTGCTGACCTTGATGCCCTAATTATTACGGGAAAAGCCAAAAGGCCCTCGTGTGTAGTGGTCGGCTCGCGACATCTCGATGTCAAGGAGGTCCAATACCTGTGGGGTATGGACTTATATGCGACGGGCAAGATGCTCCGCCGTATGTTCAAAAAAGGGTCCGGACATAGGAGCATACTCCGTATTGGTCCTGCTGGTGAGAATGGTTCGGCAATGGCCTGTATTAATGTCGATTCCTACCGTCATTTCGGAAGGCTCGGCGGTGGCACTGTTATGGGCGCCAAGAACCTCAAAGGGATTGTAATTCATGGAGACGGGATTTTCCCACTCATGGAGAACAAGGAATATCCAAAGCTGTTTGAGGAAGTACACAGGCAGCTTACCGATACCGATATGATGAGTAAGTATCACAACCTTGGAACTTCGGCGAACGTTGCCGTGCTTAACGATATCAAGGCATTGCCATGCAGAAACCTGCAGCAGACAAGTGATACTGACATTGCTGGAATCACTGGTGAGAAGTTTGCAGAGGTTGCACTGTTACGGAATGCAGCATGCTCGGGCTGTCCCGTCGGTTGCATACACATCGGGTTTTTCCGCGAGAAGTTCATGGAGGAAAACAGGTACTTATACCGTCAGGTATCATATGACCATGAACCCATTTTTGCTACTGGCTCAATGCTTGGCATAAAGGATTGCTTTAATGTGTTGATGATTATCGATGTGGCGGAGAAGATGGGTCTCGATGTTATGTCTGCAGGTGTGGCACTTGCCTGGGCTACTGAGGCATTAGAGAAGGGGATCATCACTGAGAAAGAGACAATCGTACCTCTCAAATTCGGCAATGATAAGGGATACAAGGAAGCCATGAAGCATCTATCGTTTGGTACAAATGAGTTCTATCGCCTTCTATCGCAGGGTACGATGAAGGCTGCTGAGAAATATGGAGGCGCTGATTTCGCTTGCGTGCTCGGACAGGAGATGGCAGGGTATGCGACAGGAGAGGTCTTCTTTACATCACAAGCGCTGGGATTGCGCCACTCACATCTGGATTCAGCTGGTTACAGCTATGACCAGAAGCCT
Source organism: Nitrospinota bacterium (assembly GCA_018896985.1). Classification (GTDB taxonomy): domain Bacteria; phylum Nitrospirota; class Thermodesulfovibrionia; order Thermodesulfovibrionales; family UBA1546; genus UBA1546. The sequence continues at coordinate 542 of JAHILQ010000275.1, read as the reverse complement.
AAAGGCAAGAACATTCAGGATGCGGTAGATTTTATGGTCAAAGACGAGCAGGGAAGGGTTTTCCTCACCTCCATGGTTGCCTGTCTCTTTGCCCGTAGCGTCTATACTGATGAACTTCTTTCAAAATGTCTGCAATCTGTTGGCTATGATACTTTGGCTAATAACATCAAGAGCGTTTCCCAGCATATTCAGAGGCTTCGCTGGAAAACACGTCTTGCTACCGGCTTTAATCCACAGGGAGTGGTTATCCCGAAACGGTTTACCGAGGTCACCACATGGAAAGGCAGTATAGATGAGGATTTCCTCATCAGGTTAAAAAATGCATATGCTCAACGGATCATTGAGATGGCAGAGAGCATACAGGTGTAAAAGGTTAAAAATGAAATCGTTACCATGCACGATAATTTTTTATTTCAGCCCGAGTACGTCCTGCATGTCATACAAGCCTGCTGGTTTGCCGTATACCCACAAAGCTGCTCTCAGTGCACCCCTTCAAAGGTATCCATGCTTTAGTAAATAGTGCTTTAGTAAATAGGGTCAGG
>JAHILQ010000274.1 GCA_018896985.1 Nitrospinota bacterium | reverse complement strand
TCCTGAAGCGCAAGGGCAACTGCAAGACCTCCGACGCCAAGCGCTGTAATTAAAGGAGTGATAGAGATTCCAAGAACGCTGAGTATTATGAGGATACCGATGACTATAATTGTCCCTTTCAATATTCCGTATGCCAGTCCTGTTGTCGGAATAGGAAGCGCTAATTTCTGTATATAATTTTTGGATATCTTACCTGCAAGGTTTGCCGATGCTATGGTAATAGAGAATATCACAATTATATGAATAGTTTTGCTGATATACAGGACATATTTTTCTGGAAGTTCTGAGATAGCAACCCCAATGTAAAGCCCCATAGCGATACACCAGTAAATGGAAGGGGCCTTCAACGACTTGATTACTATGTCATCAATCTTTGTTTCTGTCTTTGCCGCCCATCTGTGGAGAAGCCTGAAAGCAACACTCCTCGCTATTAATAACACAGATGCCGATATCAAGGCTGCGGCAGCAGGTATAACTATCTCTTTTAAACCAACACTCATCATTCCCCCTTATTTTTAGCAATGACAACAGCCGTTGGCATTATAGAAGCAAGCCTTTCATCCATCCTGCTTTTAAAGCCTCTGAATTCAGCCATCAACTTTTTAGGAATCCCACCTCTTTTAGGCACCTTTATAGAGAAAGGGTTCACCGCTTTATTATTAATCCGCATTTCGTAATGCAGGTGCGGTCCTGTTGACTGCCCTGTTGAACCAACATAGCCTATAACCTGCCCCTGCTGCACTTTTGAGCCTCTTTTGAGGTTTTTCCCAAACCTTGACAAATGCCCGTAACACGTCTTCCAGCCATTAGGATGCCTTAATATTATAAGCTTACCATAACCGCCCTTATATCCTACAAATGAGATTGTGCCGCTGCCTACAGCAGAAACCGGAGTTCCGGAAGGCGCGCTATAATCTATGCCGTGATGCGGCCTATAGATTTTCAGTATAGGATGAAAACGTTTTTTTGTAAAATGAGAGCTTATGCGCCTGAAACTCAAAGGCGACTTAAGAAATTGGCTCCTTAATGAATTGCCTTCATCGTCATAATAGTCAGCCTTGCCATCGTATTCAAATCTATATGCCTTGTATGCGCTGCCGTTGTTAATAAATTCTGCGGAAAGAATCTCCCCATATTTTTTGAAATCTCCATTCAGATAGCGGCCTTCTACTACAAGCTTATATGTATCACTCTCCCTGATATCAGTTGTAAAGTCAATATCCCATGCAAATATATCTGAAAGTCTAAGCGCTAATAATATATTTTCAGCGCCGTCTTCCCCCATTGCAGATATGAGGTTTTCTTTAATTGTTCCGCCTAAATATAGTATTTTCACTTCATACTCTACTGGATTTTTTCTGGCAGTGAAACCTGAGCCGGTATTTGTAATATTCAGAATATTGTCGTCATCTATCCAGTAGTCAAAGGAATTTATCCGCTCCTTATTATCAAGCACCATCTTATATCTATGATCAGGATGCACTTTGCCCAATTTGTAAACATTTGCAGATGCCTCTTTAAGCTTGAAAAGAACTCCCATGTCAAGATTGTGTTTTTTGAAAATATCAAAAAGAGTCTCTCCCTTTTTGATGGTACCGCTTATTTCAATAAGGGCATTTTGTTCTGGTTTTTCTGTTTCTTTTTTGATATTTAAGTTGCTCCGTATTGTTAGAAATATTACCAATACAAAAAGAACTGTTAATAAGGCTTTCCTCATTCATTCTCCTCCTTTTGCTATTGAATCCACAAATAATCACGGTAAATCCAGCCAATGCTGCCATACTCATCCTTTACCTTTGCCCATTTCCCTTTTATTCTGATAACCCTGGATGAATAATATTTTTTCGCAACCCCGTCCTTTGAGTATTTTATACCCGGTCCTGTCCGTACATTCACTTCCTCTGTTTTTACAACAGCGCAGCGATACCTACTGGTTAACAAACTCCTGTGTATCCAGTTGACATCTCCATCGACATCCCTCACAGCGTACCAGACCCCTGATAAAGAGACACCCACTTTTTGAAACGGCATATATTTATAGATCTCCCATACTATGCCGTAATTTGTGCCCGGGCCGCTTCTTAAGTTTGCATTTGGCACATTCACACATAGGGCATCTGCATAGTTACTAATGAATATACCAAATAAAATTATATTCAGGACAATAGTTATTTTTTTCATAACTGTACCCCTTTCCTTTGCATTAATTTTTCCCCAAATCCAGCGGTAATGCGACAAAAACAAGTAAATTCGGCATTCCCGCGATCCAGCTTATTAAAGAACTGGATTCCACATCAAGTGCGGAATCCAGTTCTTATCGCTGGATATTGTTAATTTTTACGCTCACTAATTACAAAATGCACTCTCCTGTTTTTTGCCCAGCAACCCTCTGTTTTTTCCGCGCACAAGGGTTTTCCTTCGCCGTAACTTATAGTTTCCAGCCGAGAAGAAGAAACACCAAATGAGAGGAGATATTTCTTTGCTAACAGCGCTCTCTTCTCGCCAAGGGCAAGATTGTATTCATTAGTGCCTCTTTCATCGCAATGCCCTTCCATAAGTATGCTTTCTGATGTATTTTTGATAAGATAGTCGGCCAAAAATCTCAAGACCGGCTTAGCGTCATCTCTGACGTCATATTTATCAAAATCAAAATAGATGTCCTTGAGTATTTCCGACATCCTTTTGCCTCTTAAGGGGATTTCTCTTGATTCAATTTCGGGCTTAATCATCGCCGATTTTTGTTCTGTTTTTTGGGGACCTTCGCTTGCCTTTTTTGTTTCATCTAATTTTGGCTGCGTCTGCGATGTTTCATATTGCTTGCCGGTGTCTTCCGGAGCCAGTGCTATTTTTTTTTGACTGCAGCCAAAACCGATTAATCCTAACATTAATATTATGATTGGGATCCTTTTCATATTAAATCCTCCTTCGTTGTTTTGCTGCCTAAAAAGAACATAAATCATGGGATTTATAAATGACTCCCGATTTAAGAAAGGCGAATGTTTGTTGCTTGATTATATCTGAGGAGGAGAATGACCGGAATGTAAAGACTGCGCTCCCCTGAAGGGTTTTGATGCATTATGCTCAATAAAAAACCTTACCAGTGAGTGAGAAGGCAAAACAAAATAATTTTCCGCCAGAGAAAAATTCTCAAGATGCGCAGATGTTGGCGTGACATTTTTGGGAATAATAGCACGTTTCTTTTTAAGAAGAAGCCTTGCCGTCGAGTCTGTATCATCGGCGTCGTCTGTAGAGACCAGTTGTGTGTATATCAGTTCCCACAGGTAAATAGAAATCTTTTTTGAGTGTGAATGTGTTTCATCCGAATTGTAAATGTTTTCCCCTATAGTCTCTGAGGCGTAGGCGTAAGAAATCGGGGATATTGTATAAAAAGAAAACAATATAAAAAACAGCAGCCGAAGAATTAAGCACTTAGCTACCATGGTAAAAGTAATATATCACAAGCAACTTATTAATGACAAGACTTCTTTGATTTTAAGGGTCGATATTCGGAAGATGTTGTTTATAATGTGCACTCTATAAAACCAACCCATAGTAGCATTATGCCTCCCCTTTGAAATAATCTAATGCCTTCATCATATTTTTTCTTTCACCGGTAAATAGTATTATATCTCCTGCCCTGAACGTAAAATCAGGCTTAGGATTTGTAAAAACTTCGGGTCCCCTTCTTACAGCTATAATTGTGACCCCTGTTTTTTCCCTTACCTGAAGCTCGGCTATGCTTTTGCCCACAAGATGCAAATTTTCTGAAACTCTAAACCCCTCTATTTCTATATCCGGAAGCCACTCACATTTCTCAAGGAGATCTCTTTTGTAAAACAAAAAAAGCAAGAGTAAAAACCTGACCCTTTTTCTTTCGGTTTTGCAAGAGCCTCTTATAAGTGTATTATATACTTATGCCAATAGCCAAAGTAACACGTACACTGCTTACTGCTCTGCGAGAAGCAATAATAGACATTCTTCCTATAATCATAGTTGCGGTATTTTTCCAGATTTTTGTTTTAAAAAAACCATTCCCTGATTTAGCATCCCTCTCTTTTGGGATACTTCTGATAATTTTGGGTCTCCTCCTTTTTCTCAGGGGACTAAAATTGGGCGTCTTTCCGCTGGGAGAAGGGCTTGCTTATCAGTTAGTCAAACGCGGAAGTCTTTTCTTTCTTCTGCTTTTCGGGTTTGCCATCACTTTTTCTGCAGTGATTGCAGAGCCTGCTGTGTTGGCAATAGCCATGAAGGCTGAGATGGCCTCAGGGGGGCTCGTTGATGATGTTGGACTCAGGATAACCGTTGCCTTTGCCGCTGGATTTTCTGTTTCTTTAGGAATACTCCGCTCTACGCTGGGGCATCCTATTCATTGGTACCTTATTCCGGGATATATCCTGATAAGTATAGTGACATTCTTTGCGCCAAAAGAGATAATAGCCCTTGCCTATGATGCAGGAGGTGTGACCACATCAACAATAACAGTTCCTTTAGTAACGGCTATCGGCGTGGGTCTGGCGTCAAGCATCAGGGGGCGCAACCTGCTCACTGAAGGATTCGGGCTGATAGGGTTTGCTGTTATGACACCTATATTATTCATGATGATTTATGGCATTGTAGTTTTCCATTCAGGAGATGTTAATTTAATCCCTGCTTATGCCCCCGCAGCCATCAATGGGGTATCACTGCCTGCTGCGACTGAACCGATAACGATACCGGCAACGATAAAGGATATATTAACAGGATTTGCCATGACCATAAGGGACATATTGCCTCTTGCTGGAACGATATTGTTCTTTCAGTTATTCGTTTTAAAACAGAGCATTCCCAATGCAGCACAGGTAGCAAAGGGTTTCTTGCTCGTCCTTTCAGGGCTTTATATATTTATACACGGTTTAAAATTGGGATTGTTCCCCCTCGGTGAATCAATGGCATACTACCTTGTACAAGCAGACCGGCTTTACTGGATATATATATTCAGCTTCCTGATAGGATTCTCCTGCACCATTGCGGAGCCTGCAATTATTGCTGTTGCATTAAAGGTGGAAGAGGTTTCAGAAGGAGGCATAAACAACTGGAAACTCCGTATTGTTATTGCCGCAGGCGTGGGATTGGGGATCACATTAGGGGCCCATCGCATAATCACAGGCGACCCCATTTACATATATGTTATAGCAGGCTATATAGTTGTTATAGCATTGACCCTGCTATCTCCCCGTTATATCATCCCCATCGCTTATGATACAGGAGGCGCAACAACCAGCACAGTCACTGTGCCCCTTGTAACGGCTCTCGGCATAGGGCTTGCTTCTAATATACCGGGAAGGGATCCATTCATGGATGGCTTTGGACTGATAGCCTTTGCATCCATCTTTCCTTTAATAACAGTCATGGGGTATGGTATGTTATCCGAATACCTTTTAAAAAGGGGGGGTAGAAAAAATGAAGTTTGATGCTGTTATAGCTATAGTGCCTTATGAAAAGGAGTGTGTAGCCATAGCGGCTGCTAAAAGGGCCGGCGCTACCGGCGCAACAGTTATCTCCGCACATGGGACAGGCATTAAAGAGGCAAAGACCTTTTTTGGATTAACTGTTGAGTTGAAGCAGTCAATGCTGTTAACGCTGGTTGAACGGCGTATTTCGCATAGGGTTATTAGATCCATTTATGATGAACTCGATATGAAGTCCCCGGGTAATGGCATAGTCTTTTCTTTTTCAATAGAGAACGTCATGGGACTTGAAAGCCAGCTTTCAGTTATTAAGAAGGAAGCAGAACAAGAGTGCTTTTAACATAAACAAAAAAACAGGAGGGTTATATGCCGACCGTCGGAGAATTAATGAAGAGGGATGTTGCAACCATCTCTGCGGGTGCAACCATAAGAGAGGCTCTCTCTGAGATGAAAACAAGGAGGATAAAATCACTGGTCATAGCAAAACGAAGTCCCTCGGATGCCTACGGAATTATCGCATTTGCCGACATTGCAAAGGCGATTATAGCAGAGGATGGAGATATAGACATGCTGAATGTATTTGATATTGCATCAAGACCAGTTGTGCAGGTCTCAGAGAATCTGGATATCAAATACGCTGTCAGGCTCATGGTCAACCTTGGACTCAAACGGCTGCTCGTTATTGACAATAATGAACTCAAAGGGATTCTCTCTCTATCAGATGTTGTTTACCATTTAATGGAAGTTGCTTAGTCATAGCAGACCTATTTGCATTTCCTGTCGCAAGATAGACGGCAAAGGCGGATATGGTTATAGTAAGCAATACCTGAATCCCGCCGCCTGCTATAACTGCTTTCCTTATCCTGATAAGCCTTGCCATGGAAAACTCAATGCCTATTGTAAAAAGCAGAAGTATAACGCCGATCTCTGCCAGCATCTCGATTGAATGAATATCTCTTACAATCCCCAGACTATGAGGGCCGATGATTGTGCCGGCAATGAGGAGGCCTACAATAGATGGCACTCTCATCCTGTGGAGTAAGAACACCACCACAGCAGAGGCGCCGAAAATTATTACAAGCGATTTGAGGAATTCAAGTTCCATAGGCTTTTATGTTAACACAATTGCTACCACTGTTTGATATTTCCTTGTGTGAAATAAAATATCTACGAGTAGTGTAATTTATGAATTCCTTTAACTTTGGTGTTAATAAAGAGATATCGGCCATTGTTTTATCTCCGCAGATGTCTATTTATAATATGCAAACAGAGAACTGTATCCCTAACTATTACGGCCTCTTCATCCACTGGGATGACATAGACATGTATCCTGGCACTGTCCTTGCTGATGCGATTTTCTGAGCCGATTGTCCCGGCGTTTATATCTTCATCCAGAGCCAAGCCGCACCATTCCATCCCTGCACAGATACGGGCCCTTACCTCAGGAGAATTCTCTCCAATGCCTCCTCCAAATATTACTGCATCAGCCCCGCCAATTGCAGCAAAATATGCCCCAATCTGTTTCTTCGCACGATAACAGAATATCTCCACCGCAAGGGATGCCCTTAAATCACCTTTGCTTTTTTTCCCCAGCAATTCCCTCATGTCATTGGAATGGCCTGAAACACCAAGCAACCCTGACCTCCTGTTGAGCCAGTCCTCCACTTCTTCTATGTCAACCCCTTCATGCCTTGCTAAAAATCCGGGCAGGTGAGGGTCTACATCCCCTGACCTAGTCCCCATCATGAGCCCCTCCAGAGGTGTAAACCCCATTGAGGTATCCACAGAACGTCCTCCATCTATCGCTGTGGCTGAGCAGCCATTGCCGAGCTGGAGGGTCACAAGCCTTAACTCTTTCAGGGGTCTTTCTGTAATAATGGCGTAACGCTCGGCCATGAAGCGATGGGCTAAGCCATGGAACCCGTAGCGCCTGATACGATGCTTATCTGCCAGTTCAATAGGAATTGCATATCGGGAAGCACTCTCCGGCATATTACAGTGAAAGGCCGTATCAAAGACAGCCACCATGGGGAAATGGGGGCCCAGCCTTGCACGTGCAGATCGTATTGCCTTAAGCGAAGGGTCATTGTGGAGTGGCGCTATGTTTCTCATGGCCTCAATGGCATCTATTACTTCATCGTCTATAATGGCGGGCTCCACAAAACGGTATCCTCCATGGACTACCCTGTGGCCGACTGCCTCAATCCCGCCGGGTTTCATGAGGCCGATAGACTCAATCCAGTCAAACATTATGTCAGATGCTATTTCATAGTCTTTGACCTCTCTCACTTCCCTCAAATCTTCGCCATCTTCTGTTTTAAACCTTATCTCCCCTTGCCCTCCGATCCTGTCAATAATACCACCTGCAAGAATTCTCTCATGGCATGAAGGTGTATCGTGTCTTGTTTCCATGACCTTAAACTTTAAGGTGGAGCTTCCGCAGTTTATAATGAGGACATTCATAATCCCATCCTTATCAGAAGATTACCCCTTCTGGAGACCTCTTGCCATCTATCGCTAATATCTCTTCAGGACTCAGTAAATCCTTCCGCTGCATACCGAGTATCCTCGCTACCTCATCAAGCACATGTGCCCAGGTGCAGCGGTTCACAAACAACATCCCTGAAACATTCAGGGTGCCGCCGCTGTTTATATAACCAAGTCCTGCTGTCGTATCCTTTCCTGTATTTAAAGGTTGCAGGATTCCGAGAATTATCTCCGGCCTCGTGTGGGTTATAAATATTCGGGCAGGGATATTGTCGGAATAGAGTTCTTTTTGAACCTCTAAAGGCGCTGCATGGGCCCTTTCCCTTCCATTTCTGGGATTGCGAAATCTCCCCGGCTCAAGCATATATATAACCGAATGGGGAACATCCCTTTCTTTAAGCCTGCGTGACGCCTTAAGCGTCTCTTCAAGTTGGTATGCGCCGATTGGAGTGAGTATCACCCTCTGGTCTTTTACATTATGGCATGCCCATTCCATGCGGATGGCGCCATGCCTGAGTAGTAATACCGCCTCTTCAGGTATGAAAAGGTCAGGTATCATATCTATCTTTGGCACAACCAGTGTCCATATCTGCCCGCGTGTCTGATAGACCCCCTGTATCACCACAGCAGCGGTGTTATAATCGGGTATAAATAAGACACGAGATACATCCGATGGCTCGCCCAGCATTGCCTCTGCCATTGAGGGATCCTGGTGCGACCTCTCGTTCTTTGCATTCTCCCATGTATGTGAGGTGAGGATGAGGGGTATTGAGAGCCAGCCGGGCGGCCTTCCGGCCTCATTCAGCTCATCAGCAAAGATTATTTCCTGACGGACAACACCGTGCATCTTTGTGCCAAATGCTTCATAGGTATGAAATAGATTTATACCACCCTTATTACCTAAGGCAGCAGAGGCCACTGCCTCTTCATTAAGGGCTGTTATCACTGCGCCGTGTATATCCTCAGGGATGCCGGGCTCAGGGTCTGTCACACGGAATTTAAGATTCTCCAGCGTCTGAATCAACCTGTTAGATCGCATCTCATCAGGGTTGCCGATCCTTGGACGGAGATGAGGGTTGGCCTTTACCATTGCGAGGAACATGGCATCAACTGCAAACATAGGAGAGGTTCTTTTCCATATAGAAGGGGCATACCGGTCTTCAGTCACCGTTCTGAATTCTATATGAGGAATCTCTTTTAATCTCACATCCCGCTTTGCAAGTGGATTGTCTCGCTCCTTTGGTCTGCCTGAATTCTGATGAAGCTGAAACTTTTCTATCACACCCTTCAGTTCTGTAAATGGCACCCAGAGGAGACTTGCACTCTCATTAAAATGCCTGGCCGCAGCAGGATCAGTATGGGGATTTGACATCAGGGGGAGATTGTGGGCGAGGTTTGTTCCTTCACCATAAAATCCTGCGCCCTTAGGTGCTACAGCTATGCCATAGGGTAGCAGCACAGGATATTTTTTCTTCCCTGAACGGACAGCCTCAGAAGCTGCCTCAAGCCGGCGCTCCATCTCAAAGATAGCCCATGCAAAGGCTGCAGGATCCCTGCCGTCAAAGACAATGGGGTCAAAGCCATTGAGCCTCAGATGATCCACAAACCATTCGGCCCCTCCCTGCTGGGACATAGTTGTCCTCTGGTCTATGCGGCGTCCGTTTTTAATCATGATAGGCATAACCATACCGCTGTCCTCAGCCCGCCACCAGCGTGGCGCCCAGTCGCTACCCCTTTGCTCTTCAAAGGCACCATCGCTCAGGAAAACCACAAGCCTCTCTCCCTGTAGAGGCATATGCACATACTGGATCTCGGTGAAACCCAGGTATCCGCCTTCGGCAAGGCCACCTGCTGTATGGACATTTACATGGCTGCCCAGAGGCGAGTCCTGCTTACCATCAGGACGTAGTTTGTAGGAGTAGAAGTCACGGACATAGCGGGTCAGTCCCTCATCCGTAAGGGCGTAACGCTCTTCATGTGTCTTGGTCATATTATTTAAGAGCAGGTTTATTGTATCTATTGCTGCAACGCAGTGGCCCTGTCCCATAATCCATGAACGAGTATGTCCTGTGATAGCATTGATCGCCATATACCCTGCATAGGCAGGCACCATGTTCAAGGCACCTCCTGTGTGTCCTTCCGGGCTGGGTTTGAAATCCTCAGGTCTGAGATTCCGGCCATCAAGATAGACATTTCTTGCATATGTTTCATGAACCACAACCCACATGGCAGCGCTTGTTATCCTGTCAAGGGCATAGAGCAGATCAAACAAAGGGACACCATCGCCATGAATAGACTTGGAGGATAGAAGATCAGCCATGGAGAAGACTCTTTCCAGTGTCTCTTCACTATGCTGGATTGGCCCATAACCCTTTGCCCAGCGGTCAGCAGCAGGATTGTTTTTACGATAAGACTCAATGCCTTTTTTAATCATCTTCTCCTCCTTTTCAAGATTGCATTTAGTGGCTATTTGGCGTTTTCTTGACCTAAAAGGTCTTTAGGCTCACAGTACTTCTTTAACAACTCATAGACCTTCTCAGGTTCATCCACTACCTGAAAAAGTGTAAAATCTTCACTGCTTATAGTCCCCTGAGGCACAAGGGTATTCTCCATCCAGTCAATCAGCCCCTTCCAATATTCACTGCCAAAGAGTATAACTGGAAATGAATCTATCCTGCGAGTCTGTACAAGGGTCAATGCCTCAAAGAGTTCATCCATGGTGCCAAAACCCCCCGGAAATATAACAAAGGCTATGGCATATTTTATAAACATTAGCTTTCTTATAAAAAAGTATCTGAAATCAAGCGTGATGTCCTGATATTTATTCGGTACCTGCTCATGGGGAAGCTGGATGTTCAGGCCAACAGATTTGCTTTTGCCCATCTTTGCTCCCCTGTTAGCCCCCTCCATGATTCCCGGGCCGCCTCCTGTAATAACAGAAAATCCAGCATCAGAAAGTATCTTTCCTACCTCTACTGCCTTTTTGTAGTAGTATGAATCCTCTCCAAGCCTTGCACTACCAAATATGGTTACTGCCGGGCCGAGGTCATAGAGGGGCTCAAAACCCTCAACAAGCTCGGACTGTATCCTGAATACACGCCATGTATCTGTCTTTCTTAAATCCTCAATCATCTCAATCCTCCTTCTGGTCCCATAAGCTG
>JAHILQ010000273.1 GCA_018896985.1 Nitrospinota bacterium | reverse complement strand
GTAAAGACAAAATTGTTTATTAAGGATGCTGCTATGAATATCTCTAAAAGCCTTGTAAATTCGCTTCCCATTTTATTCTCCTCAATGACTTAATGCCTTCTTCTTTGAATATCTCTTATTCATCCAGTTAAACCATGCCATTAATATGCCGACTGCAAAGAAACCGCCTGTGGGCAGCACCATTATAAATACAGGCCTTGTATCAACCACAGGAATCCCGAATACCGAACCGCTGCCGAGCAGTTCTCTGAAAAAGCTGATTATTACGAGGGATACCATAAACCCGATTCCCATACCGAGACCGTCAAACATGGAAGGCATGACCGAATTCTTGCTCCCGAACGTCTCTGCCCTCGCTAAAATGGATGCAAATGCAACTATCAATTGTATATAAAGGCCAATCACTGCGTAAGCCTCTCTCGCAAATGCAGCCATCATCAGGTCAGTGACTGTCACCCATGTTGCTATTATGAGCATGAAGATCGGCAGCCTTATCCTCTGGTGAATGAACCTTCTGATCAGCGATACGGTAATGCCAACCATTGTATGGACAAATAAAACCGCTATCCCCATTAACAGCCCGTATTTCACCTTGCTCGTCACAGCGAGGGCAGGACAGAGGCTCAATGCCATTCTAAATATGATATTCTCGCTTATGACCCCGTTTTTTATAAGCTCCCAGTAGTTAGTCTTTTGGTGGAGTTTCATTCTTAATGCCTCCTTTCAGGGCGTCTATAAGGAATATGAGACCGTCTCTCGCGCCTGTTGCAACACCCCTTGATGAAACTGTTGCGCCTGTGACAGCCTGGATATGTTCCGTAGTTTCTACTTTTACGAGTTTAATATTATCTATGCCCTTCCCTTTGAACTGTCCCATGAATTTTTCGGAATCAACATTCTCTATAAACCCAGGCGTCTCTTTATGGCTTAATATCTTCACCTTCTGTATCCTCAGGTCCTTGTCAATAGCCACCAGAAGGGTTATATAACCTCCAAAACCCTTGCCATAAGACTGGACAATATAACCAGTTGCATCGTCTCCCTTTTTTGCAACAAAGTACTCAGCCGGTTTATCCCTGAGCGTCCAGTCTCCTAATTTTTCTATTTTGTCCGCATCAGGCATCATCTCTTTCAATGCCTTCTCCTTTTCCATCTTGTTTAATTTATATATGACAGGCGAGGTCACTGAATAAACAGAGGCGAGTATGACACCGCCTGCAAGGTATATAATAACGAGGGTCAGTGTAATCTTCAGTATCTCCCTGGCGTTCATCTCTTTGTCTCCTTTGCAGCGCCAAAGACCTTAGTCTTGAACCCCCTGTCTATAAGGGGGGCAAAGCAGTTCATAAGAAGAATGGCGAACATGACGCCTTCAGGATAAGCTCCCTTCAGCCTTATAATCACTGTGAGGACACCACAGCCGATGCCGAAGATTATCTGCCCTTTTCTTACAGAAGGGCATGTCACATAGTCAGTTGCCATAAAGAATGCCCCGAGTATGAGGCCTCCGCTTAAGAGATGAAAAACAGGGTCCCCTGCAAATAACAGCATCTTTCCTGTCTCAGGATTTTTTCCGCCGAAGGCCCATGCAAGCACAGCAACAGAGCCGAGGAATGATACAGGTATGTGCCACGTGATATATCGTTTATAAAGGAGAAACCCTGCGCCTATCAATAATGCTATAGCTGACGTCTCACCAATGGAACCTGCCCTCTGGCCGAGAAGGAGTTGTGTGTAAAGATTAATCTTATCTCCAAAGACCTCCATTAATTTTCCCAGACCTTCTTCCTTTAATATGCTGAGGGGTGTAGCAGTTGTCTTTGCATCAAAGGCAAGGAATGCGGCCGTCGGTTCACTCCATGTTGACATCGCCTTGGGCCATGAGATCATGAGAAATGCCCTGCCGATGAGCGCCGGGTTGAATATATTGTAGCCCAGTCCTCCGAAAAGCTGTTTTGTTATAACTACGGCCACAAAAGAGCCTATTATCGGCACATGGATCAGGAACGGATTGAACGACCAGAGGGAAGACGGGAGATTCATGCCAAGCAGTAAGCCTGTGAGAAATGCGCTTCCGTCGCTTATGGTTATCTTCTTTTTAAGCGCCCTCTGGTAAAAATATTCTGAAAGAACTGCTGATAATATGCACAGGGCAGTAACAAAGAG
>JAHILQ010000272.1 GCA_018896985.1 Nitrospinota bacterium | reverse complement strand
GATGTGTTCGCCTGCCGTTCTGCCCGTCATAGAGGCGCAGCCCGAAAACAAGGCCAATCCAAAAACCATTAACACTGCCATAAAAATAACCTTCTTCATTTCACTCCTCCTGTCTTTAGGTGTGCAATCATACGATTGCAATGTTAATAAATGTAACTACGGTCTTATTTCACGATGATCTCAAAAAGAACTCTCATGTTAGCCTTTGCCGCTTTTGAGTAAAGGTCTTTCGGTGCCGCTTCATACATCGCCGGTTTTGTTTCACCATATCCGATTTCGGAAAGCCTGTCAGGAGTAACGACCCCTTCTTCTACGAGGTAATCTTTGACAGCTTTTGCCCTTCTTTCGCTCAACTTTTGGTTGTACTCTTCAGTGCCGGAAGCAGAGGTATACCCTGCAATACGGACTTTGGCTTTAGGGTTTTCTTTCAGAAGCTGGAGGTTCCTTTTCAGTATCACCTGCGCTTCTTTGGTAAGGGTCGACTTGTCGAAATCGAAATGTATGTCCTCAAAGGCAAGGACGATTACCTTCTCCTCAATCTTCGGCTCAACCGCAAGGACAATTACCTTTTCCGCAGCCTTCGGCTCAGACACAAGGATAACTACCGGCTCCGCAGCCTTCGGTTCAGATTTCATCCCAGTTCTTGGTCTCGCCGGGCAAAGGGCCTTAATTTTGTTAATCGCTTCCTGTGCCATATCAATCGCTTCCTGCGTACGGCATGCCATATAGACCTCGTAGGCCTTGTCCACCATGTCTTTTGCAGCATTAAATTCTGCCGGACATTCCTTGTCTTTACCCGCCACGCGAGCTTCATCAAGTGCCCTGTCTGCATTGACTAATGCCACAGGATAGTACAAATATCCTGATCTGTATTCGGGTCTTTTCTCCATACCGGAACACCCAACCATTAAACTCATGGAGAACACGACAATTACGAATATGAGCACTCTCTTTGCAGTTATTGTTTGCATCTTTACATCTCCTTCACGAATTTTGTTGTTTTCCCATCCTCGCCATACCAAAAATAATCTTTTCTCATTCTCACCTCCTTCATGTTCGCTCTCTTTTCCTTTATACCGACAGTTACAACGGTTTACGTCCTGAAATTATTCTGATCAACACCACGATAATAGCAATCACCAGCAGTATATGAATGAATCCGCCAATCGTGTAACCGCTCACCAGCCCCAACATCCAGAGTATCACGAGGATCACAAAAATGGTCCAAATCATTCATTCCCCCTTTCCGGCAACAAGAATGCTTATTTGTATCATGCAATTGATTAAATTTTACCTTCTTTTGAGGTAATGTCAAGGTCAGAACATTCTTACCTGACAATTTTCAAAGGGACTTGAATTGACCCAAGCTATAAACCGCAAGGAACTCCAAACACTTCAAAATGTAATCTTCTGATGACTTGACAGTCGCTTGACGTGTACCCCATTGTGTGATACCTTAAAATCAGAATTTACAAATCGAAATGAATGCGAAGAAGAAAAAAGTCCTTTTTATCCTTGGCGGCGGTGCCGTAGCGCTTGTTCTCGCAGTAGTCATTTTCGCCCTCACCTTCGACATAAATTCCTACAAGCCCCGCATTGAGGCCGCTGCCTCAGGGGCGACCGGACTGGATGTCAGGATCAATGGGAAGATGAGGCTTTCTTTCTTTCCCTTTGGCGTATCGGCTAAGGATATCCACGTCGCCAACAAGGGAGGCGAAATCCTTTCCCTCGAAAACCTCAATCTGGGGGCGGAGTTGATGCCCTTGCTGAAGAAGCAACTCAAAGTCACCAGTTGCGAGCTTGTTAAACCGGCCGTCACCATCGTGAAGGACGCCGATGGGAAATATAATTTTGAAAGCACTGAAAAGAAATCCACGGAAGAGAGGCCCGGAGCAGCCTTCAGCTTGAATGAGTTCAAGCTGTCCAAAGGGGTACTTGTCTATCTCGACAAGAAGACAGGGGAAAAGACGGAGTTTAAAGATTTCAATCTGGCTATCAAAGACCTCTCGATAGCAGGGGACGTCATAAAGAACGCCTCGTTCACAGGAAGCTTCGACTGCAAGGAGGTACGGAAAAAGGACCTCAACATCGACAACGTCAAGAGTCCTATAAAAGCGGAGAAGGGAGTAATCTCCCTCATGTCCCTTACCATGGATATCTTCGGCGCGAAGGCTGAGGGAGATGCCACGGCAGACAAGTCGGAAGCCGACGCTGTGTATAAAATCAATTTGAAGATATCGAAGCTGGACTTCGAAAAACTTCAGGAGTCTTTCGGCACAAAAAAGGTCATCGGAGGGAAGGGAGATCTTCATGCTTCCCTGACGATGAAAGAAAAAGGAAGCCGCAATCTGATGAGCAGCATGGACGGTACTTTTTCTCTACGGGGTGATAATCTCGTCATTTATACTATGGACCTTGACACGGTCCTCTCAAAATATGAAACGAGCCAGAAGTTTAACCTCGTCGACCTCGGCGCTTTCTTCATCGCCGGCCCTCTCGGCACCGTTGCGCTCAAGGGGTACCGTTATGGGGACGTTTACCACCAGACCCAGGGAGGGCAGGGCACCATCACACAGTTCATTTCCCAATGGAATATCAGGGACGGTGTGGCGGACGCTACGGACTGCGCCCTTGCGACGCACCATAATAGAGTTGCCCTTAAAGGTAAGCTCAATCTTGTCAGCGAACGATATGATAATGTAATAGTGGCGCTTCTCGATGACAAGGGATGCGCAAAATTCAAACAAAGTATCAGCGGTTCCTTCGGCAGTCCCGAGGTCGACGCGGTGAGCGCGGTCGGGTCCCTTGCCGAACCAATCTTCGACCTTTACCGGAAGGCGAAACGCTTTGTTCAAGGCGGCAAATGCGAGGTCTTTTATAACGGCGCTGTGCAGCAACCCCGCTGAATTATTTCACGTGTCGGGTGGAAAACATAGGCTTCCCTATTTTCTAGTTTAAAATGCCGCCCCGCTCTTATAAAACCCTCTGCCATTACAAACCTCATTTCTTGTATAATCAGTAAACCCCGTTAGATATCATCTGCCTCTAACTGGGCAAAACAAATTCTCTGCCATTATTAAGGAGTTATTTTGCAAACTGCTGACTATATTATTCACGCTGATTATGTAATCACAATGGACAATGACTTGCCTGTTCTGGGGAACGGCGCTCTTGCTATTCAGGGGAATAAGATTGCAGACATAGGAAGCTTTGATGATATCTCAAAAAAATATTCCTCAAAAAATATAATCAAAGGCGAAAACACGGCAGTGCTGCCCGGACTTATTAATACGCACACCCATGCGGCAATGGTCTATTTCAGGGGTATGGCAGACGACCTGCCATTAAAGGAATGGCTTGAGGAACATATCTGGCCTGCTGAGAATAAGTGGCTCAGCCCTGAATTTGTATCCGACGCCACAGAGCTTGCATGCCTTGAGATGCTTAAGGCTGGGATTACAACATACAATGACATGTATTTCTTTGAGGATGCCTCAAGCATAGCTGCGAAAAAAATCGGCATGAGGGCAGTTCTCGGTGCAGGGATAGTTGACTTCCCCACAGTCGCAGGCAATTCAGCAGACGAATATTTAAGCAAAGCGGAAAGATTTATAAAGGAATGGAAAGGCGATGATTTGATTGTGCCGTGCATTGCGCCTCATGCAGCCTACACATGCAGTCCTGAGACACTGAAAAGGGCAAAAAACTTAGCAGATAAATATAATACTTTATTACATATTCATCTCTCTGAGACAGAATGGGAAGTTAGAGAGATATTGGCCAGGTACAATAAGAGACCGATTGAACATCTTGAAGCCATCGGGTTTTTAGATAAAAATGTCTTGGCAGTCCATTGCATATGGGTTGAGGATAATGAGATTGAATTGCTTTCAAAGAGGAGAGTTGGAGTATCGCACTGTATGGAAAGCAACCTTAAACTTGCGTCGGGATTTGCCCCTGTTGTAACGATGCTCATGTCAGGGATAAAGATTACATTTGGCACTGACGGAGCAGCAAGCAACAATGACCTGAATATTCTGAGTGAGATGTCCACTACAGCAAAGGTTCATAAAGCACTCTCAAATGATCCGACTGTTCTTAATGCCAGGACAGTACTTCTCATGGCAACAAGATGGGGCGCAGAGGTTCTTGGAATCGGAGATATCACAGGTAGCATTGAGAAGGGAAAAGCAGCAGATATAGTGATTATGGATTTGAATAAACCTCATCTGACGCCTCTGTATGATATTTATTCACACATAGTCTATTCAGCGCGGCCATCAGATGTAGAGACAGTATTTGTTAACGGGAAACTTGTTGTTGATAATGGCAGGCTCTGCACTGCTGATGAAGAGGAGATATTATCTAAAGCCAGAGATTGGCAGGGAAAGATAAGGTAACCTTACATCTCCCTTCTTCCCTCAAGCGCCTTGCTTAAAGTTACCTCGTCAGCGAATTCAATGTCGCTTCCGATGGGAAGGCCGTATG
This sequence comes from Nitrospinota bacterium, assembly GCA_018896985.1. Classification (GTDB taxonomy): domain Bacteria; phylum Nitrospirota; class Thermodesulfovibrionia; order Thermodesulfovibrionales; family UBA1546; genus UBA1546. The sequence goes on along the minus strand of JAHILQ010000272.1, from coordinate 1,878 downwards.
CAATTCGTGTAACTTTTACAGTGAAGGGTTTCAGGGCATCCTTAATATACTGGGCTGTCATCTCTCCTTTTGTATTGGGATTCGTTGCAAGTATTACCTCTGCTACACTGTCACTTCTTACCCTTTCCACAAGCTCAGCTATCTTGAGTCTGTCAGGGGTCATCCCGTCTATGGGCGAGACTGAACCGAGAAGGACATGATAAAGGCCGTTAAATGCCTTTGCCCTTTCAACAACAAGGATATTGCTCGGCTCCTCCACAACGCATATCTTTGTTCTGTCCCTTAACTCATCCCTGCATATACTGCACACCTCTGTGTCCGTAATGTTAAAGCACCTGATGCAGAACCTTGCCTTCTCCTTAACATCATTAATAGCTTTGGCTATGTCTTTTGCGCTTTCTTCAGACAGCGTAAGTATGAAAAAGGCAAGCCTTTGGGCGGTCTTTCTTCCTATCCCCGGGAGTTTTGTAAGTTCGCTTATGAGGTTTTCTATTATTCCCTGCGCCATAATCACCAAGCCTATTTAGAATATCGTTTAGAATCTTTCGTTGTCAACGCCTTCTCTTTTCTCCTGCCATTTATAATATATCTCTCCGAAAAATATTGCCGCAATTGCAAGGATAACCCCTGCAATGACATCCACAACATAGTGATACCGGCAGTAGACGGTGGAGAATAAAAGAAGGATTACAACCGGCAGATAAATCCGGAATAGAGTTCTCTTATAATTGTATGCAAGGTACAGCACTGTCAGCGCAACGCCTGTATGCCCGCTCGGGAACGCATCACGCTTTATGCCTTCAAGCCTGTTCAACAGATTCTGCATCGGCTCCGCTATAAAAAATCCTTCAAGCCTCTGCGTCTGTAAATGGTCAAGCGCAAATCTCGGGCCGAGTGCAGGCCAGATTATATAGCCAAGATATGAGAGATAAAAACAGAAAAGAATCAGAAACAGCGACCTGTCAAACTCTTTTCTCTGATTATTCCTTACCAGTGTTATGCCGAATATCACAGGGATGAAATAATATGTAGAGTATGCTGCCTGTAAAATGTCTGTAAGAAATGGGTTCATTATCGCTTCAAGCATGACTGTTGGATGATTGCCGAAGATAATATAATCAAGCTTTATAAGCAGTGGGTCTATGTCTTTTGGATTCACGTAATGGACAACCCATTCAAGGCTGTCAAAGAGTATGATAACGCATATTATCGGAAATACAAGGTCATAAGTTATTCTCAGGAATCTGTTTCTATCCCTGAATCTTATAATTATGAATTGCGAAATAAGGAGTGTGGTGTATATTGAGATTAAGAGCAGTCTCTTTGGAATAGCAGAGTTAAATGCAATCGTGAGCAGCAGTAATATGCTAACAAATACCACTGTCACAGCATCCGCAGGCCTTAAATTAAATAGTCTTTTCATAACTTACTCATTGCCCTCGTTTTTGCCTTCTCTTTTTTAGAAAGCCTTCTGGGGCTTCCCTTTTTAGGAAGCTCATATTCATCTTCGTCAATCAGGTCAAATTCGCCTGTCTCAACCTTTAAGGGCTTTCCAAGTATATCCAAAAACTCTTTTGATGAGACAACAACAGAACCATTTGACCATGCATAATCTGCAATCTCCCTGTCAGAGGTTATAACAATCAACTGTTTTTCCTCAGAGGATATGATTCTCTTTATGACAGCGTCTGCCTTTTCTCCGAGCCTTGAATAGATGACTTTGATTCCCCCTGTTAGGGAATGGGACTCCTCACCGCTTCCGCTCTTCCACCCGTCAAAAACAACGGTGATATAGTGTCCCTTAATTTTCTTGTATTCAGCAAGCCTCTCCACAAGCCTCTGCCTCTGGCTTTCAAGGTCTTTGTGGTGTATGCCGAT
>JAHILQ010000024.1 GCA_018896985.1 Nitrospinota bacterium | reverse complement strand
AATGCTCCAAGAATACCGGTTATTAGTAAATTTATTGAAACCGAGCTAAACAGGCTTGCTCAAAACAAACCTGACAAAACGGAGCTTAAAGACTATTCTGAGCTTAATAGAGTATTCCGAAAAATTATATGCAATTGAACACCCTGAAATCATGACGATAGGAGAAATGCTTGAGAAATTTGAGGAGAATATGAAGGAAACATATTTTTAATGGCGTTAAAGGGAAGGAAAACCTTTGCGGCTATTTCAGCCCTGCTGCGCAAGGACCCTGGTGAGGTTGCCAGAGAAATGCGCATCGCCGCGGCAGTAAAATGGTATGAGTTGGGCATGCTCTCCCAGGAAAAGGCTGCTGAGATTGCCGGTTTATCGCGCGCGGAGTTTATAAGCGCTTTGAGTCGGCTTCATGTATCGCCGTTGCAGTATTCTCCAGAGGAACTGAGCGAGGAATTGCGTGATGCGGATCGAACGGGTGGAATTGGTGATATTCTTGATAGATTAGACAAATACTGCATTCTCCGGCAGAACAAACACAAGTCCAATTAGCCTAGGCCCCTTATATTCTCCCACATTTGTAGCTCCAATATTCCCGCTTCCCTCCCTATCTCGATTAGGATTATATAATTCTTGCATTTTCATTAAAAACAGTGCAATATTAAGATATTACAACAAGCAAGAAACGACCTGTTAATATCAAATATCACTGATTTATTTCTTAGAATTTAATATTGGGCAGTAAAAAATAATGGGTGAAAAAACTGAAAAAGAAAATCAATATTCATTTCTTGACGATATAAACTTATAAACTGAGGATGTTCCATAGGGTTGGCTGAGCAAGAGTCAAGAGGGGACTTGTCCCCATTCTTTGTTTTGGACAGATTTTTAAGTAATGTGTTTGCAGTTGAATGATACTGAAAAGACACAGAACGATACTCCGCCGATTGACATCATCCTGTGCGCTGAAAAAGGTTGTAAGAAATAAAAAAGAGACAAAGGGATAAAAACGTAATGGATCAATCAGAGATACTAAAGCTAATAAAAAAGGGCGAATCCAAAACAGTCGAATTTAAAGAAATATTTGATAATAAAACAATCGAAACGGCTGTTGCCTTCGCTAATACAAGAGGAGGGCATATTTTTATTGGGGTTTCCGATAAAGGTGCTAAAAAGGGTGTTCAGATCGGAAAGGAGACTTTAATTGGCTGGACTAATAAGATTTCTCAAGGCACTCAGCCTCGGATCATACCGGAGGTTGAGTCATCGGAAATTGAGAGCAAAATAATTGCTGTTATTCAAATCAAAGAATTCCCCATTAAACCAGTATCAACGAAGGGAAGATGTTACCGGAGAGTAGGAAACAGCAATCGTCTAATGACCCCTCAGGATATCGCTGAAATGCATTTACATTCTACCGGTACGAGCTGGGATAAAACGCTGGTTCCAGATGCCACAATGTCCGACATAGACCCTGAAAAAATCAAAAGATACATCAGACAGTCAAGGGATGCGGGAAGAAGAGATGTTGGAGATCGTGAAGAACCTTTAGAAATCCTTAAAAAGCTGGAACTCGTCAAGAAAGGCAAACTGACATGGGCGGCGCTTCTTCTCTTCCGGAAAGGCACAAAACACCTTCGGTCCCAGGGCTTGGTCCATTGCGGCAGGTTCAAAGAAGAAACCATTGTCATTGATGATCGAATGATTGAAGGCACGATTATTGAGCAGATAGACGAGGCGATGGATTTTATACGTAAAAATATCAGTGTGAAGTTTGTTATGACAGGGAAACCTCAAAGAGATGAAGTGTGGGATTATCCTCTTGAAGCCATACGCGAATCTGTCATCAATGCCGTGTGTCATCGAGACTATACAATGCCGTCAAATACAGAGGTAAGGATATATGATGATCGGCTAACCATTTGGAACCCAGGTGGTCTGCTTCTGGGTATTACCATGGAAGATCTTTTAAAACCTCATGGGTCTGTTCTCAGAAACAAGGGAATCGGCGCCGTTTTATATGACATGGGGTTGATAGAGCAATGGGGCAGCGGCATCAGCAAAATACAGCAACTTTGCTCTTTGGCAGGTATTCCGGTACCTCATTTCGAAGAATATCAGAGCGGCTTCCTTGTGGAATTCAGGAAGAATATTTACACGGAGGAATATTTACGCAAACTTGGGTTGAATGAAAGGCAGATCAATGCCATGGCATATGTAAAGGAAAAAGGGAAGATAACAAATAAAGAATATCGGGAATTGACTGGAGTATCACGCCAAATGGCAACAATCGATCTATCAGAGATGGTCAAAAAAAGTGTGTTCGAGAGGATAGGCAAGGCAGGCAAGGGAATTGCCTATCAATTGCCTTAATTGACCAATAATTGACTAATAATTGACTAATGACGGACAGTGCATCATATAATACATATCTGAAAATCTATATGTCTGTCGCTGGTTATATGTTAGACCATCATTCTCAAAGCAAGAAGCAAGCGAAGTCGTTCTACACGGTCGGCTAAAAGCGGCTGCCTTTTGAAAGATGGCAGACTTGAACAAACATTTGAGTATATCGAGACCTTTGAAATACGTTTGCCTTTGGCAAAAGAACAAGCCACAGGTGAAGTTACAGGTGAAGTCACGGGTGAAGCTCAGAAATTCTTAAAAATACTGCATACGCCTATGAGCCGCTCAGAAGCTCAGATCGCTCTCAACCTGAAAGGACAAGCAAACTTCAGAGATCGCTATTTGAAGTCGGCTCTGGATTTAGAATTTGTGGAAATGACAATCCTTGATAAACCGAAAAGCCGTAAACAAAAATATCGTCTTACAGATAAGGGCAAAGAATGGGTTGAACAGAACCAAGCGGAAAAATGATCATGATTGATTATGAATTTGTTAAATGACAGGAAAAGGACGAAGTACCAAATATGTTTTCAAGAAAAAATAGTTTGCTGGAAATCTATCGAAAATCTATCGACGTTTTTGATTAATCTATCGATGTTCTTTTGGAAATCGGAAGATAGTATACATATTATTGCCTTT
>JAHILQ010000271.1 GCA_018896985.1 Nitrospinota bacterium | reverse complement strand
CTGAAAAGAGCAGCAGCGCCCGGTAATGTCTTATTAAAAAAGGGCGAGGGAAACCTCCCAAAAGACAGCGTTGTAAATATCTCGCAGGTTATAACGGTGAACAAGTCAGATCTTACAGAAAAAATTGGGTCATTGTCGCCCGCAAAGCTTAAAGAAATAATAGAAGGCGTTACGCTCTTGATAGAACCAAGGGAATTGTAAGTTTAGGGCTTTTTGATTATATGTAAATCAAATACCCTTCCCGCACCGGTAATTTCTTAGGGCAGGCATGCAAGACTTCGCCCTCTGGATGAGGGATGATGGGGCTGTAATTTTCAATTATTATTTCGTTTCCTGATCAATTATTCTTGCTCTTTTCCCCTCCACAATGGCAATCCCCTCCGGCGTGAGGCCATAGAGAGTATAGACCATTTCGTCAATCTGGCGTTCAAGAGCGGCGGTGTCGGCGTTTGATAATTCCCCCTTAATAAAGGGGGATGAAGGGGGTTGTTGCTTGGCGGAAAGGACTTGGTTGACGAGGGTGATAGCGTGGTATTTATCACGCAACTACTAATTCGACAGGCAAAGGCCTGTCAATACCGACAGTTTTGCTTACATATAGCTTTTCAATCCCTATAGTCTTCCCATTTTTATCTTTTTTAAGGATAATGCCTTCTCCCGCCTCTTCACATACGACTTCATCCTCGGGATTGCCGAACCAGATGTCCATTGTATCTGACTCATTGTTGTAATAAACTCTTACTTTGTCCATACAATTTCTCCTTCCTTTACCTTATCAACAGGATATGCAGTTATTAAAAAACCTTCCTTTTCTGTATGCTTGACAACCACATAACATAGTCTATCAGACTGCTTATAATAAAGAAAGACTTCTTTATCCATTTTGCTTTGTCTTATTTCATCAGGCATCTGCAAAACAAACTTTACAATGTCTTCCTTGTTTTTCATTACTGGATGTTTGTGTGCAACAAGGTATTCCCAATACTGGACGGTGGTTCTGACTTCAATGTTAAGAGGCGTCTTTACTGTAAAAAATATCTTCTCCTCAAAGCTCATTACATTTTCCTCGTATTCTCAAGCTTGCTCATTTTACCCTTTCCCCTCCACAATCTCAATCTCATCCGACGTGAGGTCGTAAAGCTTGTAGACCATCTCATCAATCTGTCGTTCAAGGGCAGAAGTGTCGGCAACAGATGATTCCCCCTTATCAAAGGGGGATAAAGGGGGATGTTTTTGTTTTGCTGAAATAATTTGGTCAACGAGGGTGATAAAGGGCTAAGTATGTAATGCAAGAAAATCATTTCATATACTTCCGGGAACAATAATGTCTCCCTCTTGAACAAATTGTTTAACACCCTCTATTAATTTTGAACGTTCATCTGAGCACACAAAAATCATATCAGAGTATTCCTGTTTTGCAATTAAGTAGGCTGAAAGTTGTGCTAAATCAAAGATATTAGGAATCCATGCTTTTCTAAGGATAGAAACCGCTTGTTCTATCATTTCTTCTGTAAATTCGATTCTTTGCATTTGTAAGATGTCTGCTGCAAATCGACTATTAAGGGCATTAAAATCTTCTTCAGTAATCTGAGCGTCCTGTTGAAGGGGGTATTTCCACAGACGATAAAAAACCTTGCGCATCTCAATAATCGCAAGGTTCAAATAAAATAAATCTTGGCTGTTATTAAAAAGGTTGTTTACAACGTCAGAGCCTGTCTCAGATTTGTATCGTTTAGTAAAAGCACTTGTCTCAAGAAAATATTTTGGCATTTACTCATTATCTCTTTCCTCTGAGAGGAGTTTTGATAATGACGGTAACCTTTCTGTTATTTCCCATACTTGTTCCATAGAAGGCGCCTGGGTAGCCATTTCTTGTAATTTCATATCCAACTCATCACGGCCGTAGAGAGGATCGGTAAGCCGTTGAGGTAAAACAAATCTTCTCTCAACTTCGGGCTGGTCTTGCTCCAAAAAATTTTCAAAAGGGAATCTTACGTATCCTTCCCACTCATCCAATAGTTCAAATAGTTCGAGCCTTAATATATTCTTCGTAGGTGTAAAAGTCATTTTATCCACACCTATATCTCTTGACAATGCAAATGCAGATGATGTATCTGTTGAGACTTTTTGATTATTTAATGTAGTTTCCATAATTTTATTGTACCTCAACCCATGATTGCGAATCAATGTTCATATCAATCACCGGTTTATTATCGCGAATAGTTTTGTGCACTTTCCCAGTAAATATAAATTGGTGAGAAAATCCCATACTTTCTATATATGCAGCGGCCTGCTTTATTTCTGCCATATCCTTGCCAGCAAGAAGCTCATTAGGCTGAAACGGTTGACCAAGTTTCATTGGCACAGAATATTCCTCATATAATTGCCACATAAGTTGCTCGACTGAATTTTTTGGAATATCTACTTTTAGTCCGAGTTCTTTCGCCTCATCACGGTCAATAGGGTATGCATGTATGGTAATATCTCCTGTAATTTCTTTTATGATTTTTTTCATTTTTACGCTTTCCTTTTTTTTATCCATATGGAGAGATAGGAGTCTTTCAGTCAAAAGCTTAGCCATCCTATATGCACGATATGCATTACCAATAGACAATGGATGTAGTTTTTCAACCAGCATTTTATAAACATCTGCCATTTGGTCGGCTTTTACACCGGCTTTCTCTTTTGCAAATAAAAAATACGAATTCAGATCTTCCACACTCACTTCAAGACGTTGCTGAGGATTAGCAGGATTTTGTGGATTAAAAGGATGCCCGGTAGTAGGGTCAACTGGCGATAATTCGCCAAGCTTCCCCATAACAATTTTATCTGCTCCAAGTGCAATAAGCGTTCCAGCGCTATGTGCTTTATAGGGTACTAATACTTCAAATGTATCGCAGTGATTACGAATTAGTTTTACTACGCGTATTGGTGCTAACATATCGCCACCGCTTGTGTATAAGAAAAAACTTATCTTCTTTACTTTGCCAATTTTTTCAAGATGTCTACTTAACAGTGGTACAACATCACCTGCTATCCTTGTAGCAAAAGGTTGCCTATCACCGGTAATATAGGTAATAAGCCGAGAGGTTTGTTCTCCTTCTAATTGTTGAATAAGGGCTTCTTTACTCATATTCTGATGTTAGCATAGCAAAAATTGTTCTTTTCAGCAACATTAATTTATCCCTTTCCCTCCACAATCTCAATCTCATCTGTTGTGAGGGCGTAGAGCTTATATACCATCTCGTCTATCTGCTTTTCAAGGGCGGAGGTGTCGGCGTTAGATAATTCCCCCTTAACAAAGGGGGATGAAGGGGGTTGTTGCTTGGCGGCAAGGATATGGTTGACGAGGGTAATGAAGGGCTGCTGGTATTTCATAACTATTTCACCTTACTTAATTGTATAGTGTTTATCAAATTCTTCGATAATTCTTGGGTAATAAAAATCTTGACTTGTACTTTTTGGATTTTTAGGGTTGAGATATCTTCTAATTCTATAGCCAGGCTTTTCACATATTTCTTTTCTGATACGATGATAATTATTATTCATTCTGAAGTCTGCATACCTTTCGCATAGTATTTTTGTTAAATCATTATAACTTAGTGTGTCTCTTAAGAGACTTTCTTCTTCAATTCTTACTTCTGGCGCATTTGGATCGCTGGTAATTCGATAACGAATATCTGTACCCAATTTACCCCTTTTGTCTAAAGGAATAACCGTTATCGGCTTAACATCCCCGATGAGTTTGAGCGTAGGAAAACCTTTTTCTGCAAAATGGCCCTCTTTTATAAAATTTAACTTTGGAAGAAGTTTTTCATCAATCACAAGCGTTCCACCACTCCCTTCAATTTTTCCTTCGATAGTGTCTAATATCGCAGCATTTTCAGGCCCGATTTTCGATATTCTTTCGAAGTGTTCCATCCACGCCTGTCTTTCTCTTAACTGAATTTCTTCAAGCAAAGCATTTAGTGCAGGATATTTGATTTTCTCGCTTCTTGCATTGTATCTATAGTAAATAACCGCTTCCTGAAGATCTCCGCTATTTTTTATGCAAACCACAGGTTTTTTGGGGTTTTGAATGATATGAAAGATGCCTACTTTTTTTCTATTAACATTTTCAAGATACTTCTCGAATAAAATTTCAGGGGAGAATATGCTGTTTAAGAACTCGGCAATTTTTGATTCATCTAAGTTCTCAAAGTTGTCATTCGACAGCCCAACTAAATCTCTTGGCTGATTTTTTACTCCAAAAATAATATACCCCCCTCTATTATTTGAAAAAGCAGCCGCAGTGCAACCATACTTATCTTTTGAATTCCAATTGAACGATTCTTTGAATTCTATCGTATTACTTTCCCTTGAAATTATCCTATCGGGAATAGTGTCATGAAACTTAAAAATATGCTTTAATTCTTTTCGTTCGTTCATATTAGTTTCCTTAAACTACTTTTTACTCCCTTCAATTATGGCAATCTCTTCCGGCGTCAATCCATACAACTTATAAACAATATCGTCTATCAACTCATCGGTAGCCGATAATTTTCCTTTCAATGGCTCAAGAGCTAAAATGCTTTTTGCGAAATGTCTTTCAAGGAGTTCCTGAGTCTTTCGGCTTGAAGGGTCAATAGAGAGGCTGCTTTTATTCTTTTTGAGAACATCAAGCAAATGGTTGAAGTCATTGTCGTGATATTCTTTGATAGCAGTTTTATTTGCTAAGGTATCAATCTCCGCTCCGATTTCACGTTCAAGCCATTTGACAAATCCTTTTGTCTCATTACCTTTCGCCTTGTTTAACTCAATCATCTGCTCTGCGAGATAGGCAAGGAAGTCATGGGAGGTATCCGTCCTTTTTAACGCCAATTCATACTCTGCCCATTTCATAACGTCATCATATTTTGAACGTTCATGCAGCTTAACAGCTTCTTTAAAAAACTCCTTCCGCTCTTTTTCGGGAGTGGTGAACAAGATAGGTGGCATCGGCATTGGGTCTATCTCATAAGAATTAATATGATTATTAGTGCTTGTAAGTCTGAACCGCCATTCCCACAATGATGAATTCAGTAAAGCAAGAATAGCAAAGAGATTGTATTCTTTGGGATTGACGATGTAATTAATTGTGTCAGAACAAAAATTGTCCTTTTCAACAATGGTTGCGATAATTCTGCGCCAGTTATCTATTGCTGAGCCTCTCTGATAGCCGATGCGGATATATTTATGATCGTATGCCTTTGTATCTTTGCCATGTGCATCAAGAAACCTTTTGATATCAACATACATCGGAGTTCCTTGTTTTGGTTCTTCCTGAAACTCATAGCGATTTATATGCGCACCTCTCAAAACAATCCGCCCTTTTTCTTCGCCTGTCAGATATTCTGAGTGTGAAGTGAGATTAACCTCTCCTTGCTGCGATGGAGCGAAGTGCTTGAGCATAACCCCGTTAGAAACCTTGTTCAATTTTAGCGCAAGGGCAAAATCCTTTGTGGTCATATCCGGATAGGAAGGAATGCTTAAGTTCTCTTTATCAAATTCTTCAATCTGAGACGGTTTTATACTTAAGTGAGTTGAGGACTCAAGAATATCTCTTCCGTGATGAATTCTGATGGTGAATAAAGACGGCTTTTGTTTGCTAAGAATGTATATACAGGTTGAAAGCTTTGCCTCAGGAAATACCCTGTTTGTGGGATCATCCTTTTGAGGGAATGCTTCTACTTTTTGTAAACAATTCTTTTTGAGCATAAATTCCCTCAAAGGCATTGCCTGTTTATCGGCTAATAAAGCCATTGGAACAATAAATCCATGCATACCTGTATTTTTGAGTACATGTAAAGATATTGCGCCAAATAGTCGGTAAAAATTTAGCTTACTCCCAATAGCAGGTCTATACATTAATTGCTGTGAAAAAAAGTCTTTCTCATGTTGAGTATCCCGCCCCTGTTCAAGTTCTGATAAAACATCATATGGAGGATTTCCAATCACACAATCAAATCCGGAATTTTCTTTGTGGCTTCCATCTGCATTAAAGAACACCTCAGGAAATTCAAGCTCCCAGTGAAAGAAATTTTTGTCTCCTGCTATAGATTCAGACTTCTCAAGCATGGGACTTAATGATGATAGCGGTATCTTTTTATCAGGACTTTGTAGCGAACTGACTACAAAACTATATATCTGATTTGATATGCCTGCTTTTGCTCTCTTTTTTATAGTAACCTCGGCATCTGACCCGAACATATCAGTCTGATATTTAAATTGGTCTTTCAAAAGGTCTTCAAATACCTGTTCTTTTTCTTCAAGATTATTTCCAAAGAATAGACTTGTCCAGAGGTCGGCAATTTCTCTATATCTAACCAATTCCTCAGTCAATTTGTGAAATGTCTTTTCTTTTGCCTTTATATCTGAAAGTTTCTCGGTCGGCATTTCTTCTATTGCATGGAATCCTTTGATTACTGTAGTAATATCATCTTTAAAACGAGATTTATCAAACATCACAAGTTGACTATCCTGCTCCTCCGGCTTCTTCTGTTTTCCTTTGGACAGCGGCAGATAGCTTAAATCGTTAATTCTTGCGCCGATGAGCGAGTTGCCGCACCTGAGATGATGGTCTAAAAAGTTAAGCGGCTGGCTTTTATCAACGGTCTTAAGCCATAAGGAGAGTTTTGCAAGCTCAACAGCAAGTTCTTTTATGTCTACACCGTAAATGCAGGACTCTACTACCTTGCGTTTCCAGTAATTAATTTCATCCTCTGTTTCGCCTTTTGGTGTTTTTAGCTCTGTTGTTGGATGATAAGCAATCTCATCCGCAAGATATTGAACTGCCTCAACAAGAAAATGCCCTGACCCCATCGCAGGGTCACAGATGTTGAGTTTGAGAACTTCTTTTGCAAAAGAGTCATCTTTTTCCCCTTTATATTCTTTCTTAACCTTTTCATCTATCTCTTTGAGAATCGGCGTTAATGTATTTTCAACAATATACTTAACGATGTAATCAGGTGTGTAATATGCGCCTGTCGCTTTTCGTTCTCCTTTATCGTTTTGAAGAACTACCTTACCATTAGTAAGGCTAAACTTGTGTTCAAGCAAACCTTCATAAACGGTTCCAAGATGTCTTTCCCCAAGCCCCTTGTAATCGATGCTATGGGTTTCCCCTGTTTTGTCAGTGCGGTAAGAGAGCTCATAAATCACCTCTGAGAGTATATCGTCACCTGCCTTATTTTCTTCAAGGAATTTATATCTCTCAGGATCAAAGAGGCCGCCGTTATATCTCGGAATACTCATATCTTTGTTGAGCTTTTCATCACTGCCGTTTATAAGTTGAAAAAGTGCTAAAAGGGCATCATACAGAACTGTTTTGTTGCTTATAAATTCGCCCTTTTCATTCGTTACCTTATCCTTTATCCTCTGGATACCGTAATGTTTGTAGTATTTTGTTTGTGGATTTGTAGAAAGAAGGTCTCTTGCCTCTGCATTAAGAACAAAAAGTATTCGGTATAAAAGAATAAGGCTGTGATGGTATATCGAGTCGAGGTCTTTTTTTGAAAGGCGATTTTCTTCTCTGGACAGGAATCCATGCCCAAGCCATTCAACGCATTTAAAAACCTTTTCTCTAAGGTTTCTTTCTATATCTTCCTGAAATCTCAGTGATTCATCATAAATGTTGTCGAGAAGGCATCTGCCGGCGCTGTCCTCTATGAAGGCATCAGGCCTAAATAGAATATAAAAATACTTGAACTTCTGAAGGTCTTCAAGGCATGCCTCAATATCTATCTCAAAGAATTTACTTGAACGTCCTTCTTTGAAATAAAGCCGCCATTCCTTGCCATTGGTAAGAATTCCCCATTTAATATGTTCAGATTCACTTAGATAATCTCTTATCTGTTGATGCGGATACGTGCCTCTCGGAGCTTTGCCTTTACCGGAAGACGGTTGGTCTAAATTATGATCCCAGCGTTTTGCTTCTGCAATTGAGATTGAGAGCTTGTATTTCTTATGTGGGGACAGTTCAAAAGCTTTGCCGGCTTCTTCTGGCGTAGAATAGAGAAAATAATCCGGCACTTGTCTGCGCTCTGCTTCCGGGATTTTATCCTGATTAAGATAACCAAACCCTAATTCATTAAAAACTTTGTCAATAAATCTTCTTTCAGTGTTGGCTTCGTTTCCTTTTCTCAAGCCGACTATATTCTTCTTATATAATTCTTGAATAGCTTTATATGCAGAGAGTACTTCTTCATCAGAAGGCCATATTTTTGCCCCTGCTTTCGGCAGCCGCTCCAAGAGATAATGGCTTGAAAAGATTCCTGCTGTTATCCAGAAGTCTTTAAATAAAACCGGCTGTGTTTTTTTAGAGGATATAGCCATGTGTTATTAAGACACATTTTATACCAAACCGCAGTATTTTTTCAGCCCCAACCCTAACGAGGTCTCTTGCGCCCGGATGTCCCATATCTCGCCCTGCTTTCCCTAACCTCGAATCCAATTTTCCTTTTCTTTGGTTCCGGCGGTGTCATGAGTTGGCGGATTGTATCGAAGACAATCTTGAACTGTGAGTCATATTTTTTCTCCATCTCTTCCAGTTTCCGCGCAAGGTCTTTATGTGTTGCAAGCATTTTGACATTCCAATTTGGAATCTCAAAGATTCGGCTTCTTCTCTTGTCAGCTGAAACATAAAGTCAGAAGGAAACCGGTCGACATTCCGGCAGAAAGTATCAATCCCCGCCAGCATCATGGCAGTCTCTTAAACTTTTTTCTTAATGCTATAATAAACGCATTAAACCAAGAGAGATTGCCATGCTATTGGGCTCACAATGACAAAAATCGAGGATATTAATGCTGGATAATGAACTCTTAATAAAGATTCTCAAAAAGACTCTCTCTTCGGGCGGGGAATATGCCGACGTGTTCGTTGAACACAAAAGACCTACATCCATACAGCTTGAAGACGATAAGATAGAAAAAATATTCACAGGAGTAGATTCAGGGGTTGGGATAAGGCTAATAGCGAACGGAAAAACTTATTACGCCTTCAGCAACGACATATCCGAAAAGGCATTGTTAGAGCTGGCCGGCAGTTTAAAGGCATTACATCTTGCAAGCGGGAAGTCAGAGGACAAAGACTTTACGCTTGACCTTAGAAAACAGAGACCTAATGTTGATTACACTATAAAACTTCTTCCTGAAAAAATACCTATAGGCAGAAAAATAGAACTTGTGAAGGCTGCAAACAAGACTGCAAGGGATTTTGATAAAAGGATAAGACAGGTATTAGTCGGGTACCGCGACTTTGTGCAGAAAGTCCAGATAGCGGCATCTGACGGTTTTACAGCAGAAGATGAGCGTATTCATACGCTTATGGTTGTCCACATAGTGGTATCTGACAACGGCATAATCCAGACAGGATATGAACAGGTAGGAGGCTCTATCGGTTTTGAACTTTTTGAGAGTGTAAAACCAGAAGCCATTGCGTTAAAAGCTGTAAAGCGTTCGCTCATGATGCTTAATGCCAGAAGGGCGCCGGGCGGAAGAATGCCTGTCGTCATATCATCCGAGGCCGGCGGCACCATGATACACGAAGCAATAGGGCATGGGCTTGAGGCTGACCTTGCACAGCAGGGACTCTCGGTATATTCCAAAAAAATCGGCGAGCTTGTTGCATCTCCTTTAGTGACTGTTATTGATGATGCGACACTTCCAAACAAAAGAGGCTCCTTCCGCTTTGACGACGAAGGCACACCGGCACAAAGAACAGTGCTTGTAAAAAACGGGGTTCTTATCGGGTATATGTACGACAGGTTTACAGCTATGCAGGATAAAACAAGCTCAACCGGAAACGGACGTAGAGAGTCATACCGTAACAGGCCAATTCCGAGGATGACAAACACTTTTATCGCTCCCGGTGAATCCATGCCTGAAGATGTCCTGAAATCAGTTACAAAAGGCATCTTTGTCAAAAAGATGGGCGGAGGCCAGGTTAACACGGTGAACGGCGACTTTGTGTTTGATGTTCAGGAAGGCTATATAATTAAAAATGGAGTTATCGGAGAACCTGTAAGAGGCGCAACGCTTACAGGGAGCGGGCCTGAAATCCTGAAATCTATTGACATGGTTGCTTCTGATCTCGGCTTTTCAATAGGGACATGCGGCAAGGACAATCAGGGCTCACCAGTATCAGATGCAATGCCGACAATAAGAATCCCCGAGATGGTAGTTGGCGGCGAGGCGTAATCCCGACCGAGTCGGGGTAAAAATTATAACCGCATGTGTGTTGATAACCACACATCTGATGAATATAAACAACATAAATATCACATAACCCCCTGACTTCAAAGATATTTTTTCTGGCATCTTATTTGCATCTGTATATGACATGCGCTTACAAAGAACTATAAAGCAGGAAGTAAGTTTTGCGGGCATTGGGCTTCATACAGGCTCACACGTCACTGTCAAACTAAAGCCATCACCAAGAGACACGGGAATTGTTTTCTACCGGAATGACAAGAATCTCATGATCAGGGCTGACGTAGGCGCTGTAGTTGATACCGCCTTTGCAACAAGTCTGGGCTATAACGGCACAAGGATAAAAACTGTCGAACATATCCTCGCTGCGGTATCAGGATTAGGGATAGATAACCTTATCATTGAGCTTGACGGCTCTGAGATACCGATACTTGATGGAAGCTCTACCGAACTGATTGACATAATCCTGAGAGGCGGGATTGCAAAACAAGGTAAGAAAAGACCATATATTCGCATTACAAAACCTGTATTTTTTGATGATGGCCATTCGGAAATAGCCGCTTTCCCATACAACGGCAGAAAACTGACATGCAGAATACAATTCAACCACCATCTCTTAGGTGAGCAAAAATTAAGCATTGACCTGAACGAAGAAACATTTGCAAGAGAAGTTGCTCCGGCAAGGACATTCGGGTTTGTGAAGGATGTAGAATATCTAAGGGCAAACGGACTTGCAAAAGGCGGGTCCCTTGACAATGCTGTCATCCTTGGAGACAATGGTGTGCTGAACAAATCAGGTCTGAGATTCAAGGATGAATTCGTAAGGCATAAGATGCTTGATTTTATTGGTGATATCTCCCTGATAGGATTCCCTATATACGGACATCTTGTAGCGAATAGGTCAGGGCATTCTACGAACATAAAATTCGTAAAGAGCCTGCTTTCTGCTGTGGATTGCTGGGAAATTGTATCCGATACCGAATTTGCCCAGGCACAGGCATTGGCATATTCATAAAAAACACTGATATTTCAAGGACTTACAAAAAACTACTTGATTTTTTCTCCGAAATCAGTATCTTATTATAGTTACATCATCGGTTTTCTAAATTGAAAAACAAAAAAAGAGGGCTGGAGATTGCACTCCCCAGCCCAAAAGACTCTGAAACAGTAACTTATTTCTTTCCAGCTTTCTTCTTAGCTGCTTTCTTCTTAGCTGCCATTATAGTTCACCCCCTCTCCGTCCCCCAAAGGGGAAAGCTTAAATTTACATCCTGCCTATCAAGGTAATCCTTTTGCCTGACAGCAGTTTTTCCAGATCAACATCACCCTTTTCTTTCCTGTTTTTATACTCAGATTCGTCGATTGCGGTATAGTTAATCTTCTTGCTAAACTTTTCTTCAAGTTCTTTTAACCCTGCCTCTATATTATTGGAAGATGCTCCTATTATAAAAAGGTCAACGCTGCCGACATCCTCACCATCTGCATAAGGACCATATAGAAAAGCTGCCTTTGCGCCGGCCAGCCTCACCATTGTCTTAAGCGCGCCCGGCAGACCAAGGGATTTATCAATGAGGTTCTTAAGCTCTGAAAACAGCGGAGACATCTTATTTGCCTGAAAGTATCTAAGATTAGCAACCCTATGACTCAATAGAATCCCCATCTTCTCAAGGTTGTCAAGCTCTCTCTTTACCCCTGAAGGATTCTTTCTTATAAGGTTGGCTATTTCTCTGACATAGAACTTTTCATCAGGGTTATTAAGTAGAAGGGCAAGCACGTCAGCCCTTATTGCCGAGGAAAACAGCATCTTCAACGAGGTTTCGCCTGTATGCTGCTTACCCATTACTGACTGTTGCTTAACCATCTTGTATTAATTTATATCACAACAAAACAGATTTGTCAACAAAAAAATTAACTTTTTATACAAAAAGATATTTTTTATGATTACCAGAATATAATTCTGACTCAATACATCTTTCTTAGGTCAACGATTAACTGCTCTGTTTATACAAACCTATATTCAAAGTAAATAGGTACAATCCTATTTATGAACAAAACATAAGATTAATGTATACGGAGCAATCTGATTACACAGTAATCCAGTGCAAGCTATAGAACAATCGTTTGCTTTCGCAGTAAATGCTATATATTGGGGCATTCAACTAAACAGGCACAAATATTAAGTCTGATATACAATCTCTGCATGCACCGAAAAATAGACATAGACATTTCCGTAACTTTCCCCTCCCTTGACGGGAGGGGAAAGTTACCCGATTGAAATGAGAAAGAGCCACTATAGAATTATTTATCGGTCATAGGGTATACTTACACATCAGTTTTCACATTTCAGGCCGATGGTTCGTAGAGAGGAAACAATGATAAGGCTTAAGGCATTCATTTGCGTATTAATAATTGTGGCGCTATACGGTGTTTCCAGCGCAGCTATACTTCTCGACAAGGTGATTGCAGTCGTGAATCAGGAAGTCATTACATGGAGTGATTTATATAAGGCAATGGAATTTGAAGCAAGCGATAAAATTAAAGACATAAAAGAAGAGGAAAAGAGAAAGATATTTAAGGAAAATGAGGGACCATTCCTTGAAGTCCTAATAGACATGAAATTGCAGATTCAGGCTGCAAAGCAGAAAGGTATAGATGCAGCGGCAGAAGAGATAACCGAAGCTATAAACGACATAAAGAAAAAATATTCCATGGACGAGCAAACATTGACAGCCTCCCTGAAAAAAGAAGGGTTCACATTAGATGAATACAAGAAAAAACTCTCAGAACAGATTATATTGAGCAGGGTCGTTTCGCAGGAGGTAAGAAATAAAATAGTCGTTTCTGATGCTGAGATAGCGAAATATATTGCAGGGAACAAGGAGACACTGATAACTGATGACGCTTACAGGATACGGCAGATCTTTTTCAGAAAGCCCCAAAACCCCAGTGACAGAAAAACAGCAGAAGAAAAGGCAGGAACTGTCTATCAGCAGATAAAGGCCGGAGAGGATTTTGCTTCCCTTGCACAGAAACATTCTGAAGACCCGTCAGGCAAGGCTGGCGGAGACCTCGGATTTATTAAAAAGAGCCAGATGGCAAAAGAATTCACAGATGTTTTATCCCAGATGAAAGCAGGCGATATCAGTCAGCCATTCTGGACTGACATGGGATTGCATATCATCAAACTCGAAGAAAAAATAGAAAAACAGAGCGAAGCCGCAATAAAAGAATCCGCCAAAAATAAGCTGATTGAACAGCGTTTTTCCGAAAAATACAAGCACTGGCTCAGAGAACTAAGAGAAACCGCCTACATTGAGATAAGACTTTAGTTCAGCAAATGCAAAAATGGAGGGCATGTGATTATGCTGAAGATAGGTGTCCTTGCATCAGGCCGCGGCTCTAACTTTCAGGCAATAATAGATGCGATAGAAAATAAAAATCTCAAAGCCTCAATAGAGATATTGATAACAGATAATCCATCCGCCTTTGCAATAGAACGGGCTAAGAGGCATAACATAAAATATATCTTTATAAACCCGAAAGAGTTTGCGACAAAGGATGAATTCTTCAAAAAAATTGCAGACGAACTTAAATCACGCGGCGTTGAGCTTGTCATACTCGCAGGATTTATGAGGATTGTAAGAAAACCCCTGATAGACGCATTTCCCAACAAAATAATGAATATCCATCCTGCACTGCTTCCCTCATTCCCGGGGCTGCACGGACAGAAACAGGCGCTTGACTACGGCGTCAAGATTTCAGGATGCACAGTTCATTTTGTTGACGAGGGCATGGATACAGGGCCTGTAATTATCCAGGCAGCAGTCCCTGTAATGCCTGATGACACGGAAGATACTCTTTCCGAACGCATACTGAGCCTTGAGCACAGGATATATCCCGAAGCAGTAAGGCTCTTTTCCGAGGGAAGGCTCG
>JAHILQ010000270.1 GCA_018896985.1 Nitrospinota bacterium | reverse complement strand
TAATAGGCATTGATGGAAAAAAAGAGGCGGTGATAGCCATTCATCCTGTTGGAAGGCATTAAGAAATTGAAACAGCACATAGATTACATGGTCAGCTTTATACTGATACTCCTTTTAATCATTACAGGCATTACAGGTTATATTCAGTCTGAACTTGAACTGAGGAAATTCGTTCTACATCGTTATTTTGCATACAGCACATTGATTTTTGGCTTTATTCATCTCATCTTTAAGTGGAGGAGGCTGCTTAGTTACTTCAGGTCATTTTAATAAAGCAAAAATTTGCTAAAATTTAGAAAAACGAAAGGAGTTAAAAAATGCGAAGGATATTTTACTTTCTTTTAACAAATCTGGCAGTCCTCATTGTTCTCAGCACAACCATGAGGATATTGGGTGTTGAGCCATATCTAACACCATATGGACTTAACTACCAATCGCTCCTTGTCTTTGCTGCAATATTTGGAATGGGAGGCGCCTTCATAAGCCTTGCCCTATCAAAGTGGACAGCAAAGAGGCTTACAGGCGCGCGGGTCATTGATTCACCATCCAATGAAACAGAGGCGTGGCTGTTCAGGACTGTATCTGATCTGGCAAAAGAATCAGGAATCGGGATGCCGGAGGTTGCTGTTTATCAGGCAGAGGATATGAATGCCTTTGCTACAGGAATGAGAAGGAACAAGGCGCTGGTGGCTGTCTCAAACGGTCTTTTAAGACGGATGGATAGAAATGAGATAAAGGCAGTCCTTGCCCATGAGGTATCGCATGTTGCAAATGGGGACATGGTAATCCTGGCCCTGATTCAGGGGGTGGTAAATACCTTTGTGCTTTTCCTCTCAAGGGTCATAGGTCATGTCGTGGATAAGGTTGTATTCAAAACAAGGGAAGGTCATGGCCCTGCCTTTTGGATTACAACCATAATCGCTGAAATCATTATTGCTGTGCTGGCATCCATTGTTGTCTTTTATTTCTCAAGAAAAAGGGAATATAGGGCAGACAGCGGAGCGGCAGGACTTGTCGGGAAGAAGCCGATGATTGATGCCCTTGAGGCATTGAAGGCGTCCATGAAACAGCCCCATCTCCCTGATAAGATGGCAGCCTTCGGAATATCTGGCGCCAAAAAACGCGGCATATCAGCGCTCTTTGCAACGCACCCTGACCTTGATGATAGAATCAGGTCCCTTGAGTCTCTGTCATACCCTGAATACAGGTGAGGCGGGGAATTCGGGTAAAATTTATATATGTCTATAGTTAAGTCTGATCCTAATGCTGTATTGCTTGATTGACAGTTATAGATTTTTTCTGGTATGTTTTAGGAATGAAAAAATATATTCCCCTCCTGCTTTTTTTCAGCTGCTTTCTCTTTATCAGGGATGCTTATGGATTTGATATAAAAGGCCTCCAGCCAGTCGCCCCTTATGGAGTTTTTTCAACATTCAGCGCAGACAGTCTAAAGAAGGGAAACTACGCATTTGGCGCCGGAGTTGAAAAATCAGCAGAGCCTGATTTTTTCAGGTATCTTTTTCAGTATGCACACGGTATAAATGACAGGATAGAATTTATAGCTACTGTCCCTTATGTTGATAGATGGAACAATGTGAAATCAGGATTTGAAGATATCGCTTTAGGCGTCAAACACAGATTTATTGATGAAACTAAATATACGCCTTCCGCAGCTTATATGGTCAACGCCTCTATACCATCGGGGAAAGAGATGTTCAGCACTGATGGAAGGGCAGGCGCGGGACTTATCGTCAGCAAGAGAGTCGGGCCTGTAAGCGGACATGCGAATATATTTTATGAGAAGGCCGGCTCGTCAAAACTTGAAGATGAGGTAAGCTTCGCAGCCGGATTTGATTTTTCGGCTGCGCATGACTTTAAGGTGCTCGCAGAGATATACGGGAGGAAAAGCCACTATTCAGGCAGCCTTGATGACCTTGAGGGAAGATTCGGCTACAGGTTCATGACAACGGATTATCTTTATACAACCGTAGGAGTAGGGGTTGACTTGAAAAACAGAAGTCCTGAATACAGGCTTATGCTCTCAATAACAGCAATTCTTCCTGTTGAAAAGAAAACGATAAAGAAGGTATATGAGGAGGATAAATGATTAGCAGGGTCAAATTTTTCATATATTTATACCGCAGCCTGAGAGTGAGGGACTAATGTTTGATATCGGAATGCAGGAACTTATACTTATTTTTATAGTTGCTCTCCTTGTTTTTGGTCCGAAGAGACTTCCTGAACTGGGCAGGACAATAGGAAAGGGCATGGCTGAGATTAAGAAGGCAGTGCACGGCGTTAAGGAGCAGATGGACTCTGAACTCCGTGATATAAAAGATCCGCTGTCCAGCGTTAAGGAGCAGATAGACTCTGAACTCCGTGATATAAAAGATCCGCTGTCCCATCTGGATGTTCCCGGCAAAACCGAAAAAGAGGCAACCACAGCTAAGGATTCAAAAGAGAAAGGGGCGGAGTAAATGTTAAGAGAGTACAGTTTTCAAACACTTAAACTCTCTGCTCATGCATGGTGAGGAATATGGAAAGCGAAAAAATGCCCCTTACAGAACATCTCGGTGACCTCAGGAAGAGTATTACTGTATCCCTGGTTGCCCTGCTCATAGCTTTTGTGATTGCATTTACTTATTCCGAAGAGATTTTTAGGTCCATTATGTTTCCGCTCAAATACAACCTGTCCTTTTCCATGAAAAATCCTTTTATAAGCATAGTCCCTCAGGAAAAACTTTCCCAGACTACGAAGCTTGTATTTCTGGCGCCTGCCGAGGCTTTATGGATGAATCTTAAAGTAGCATTTGTGACTGGTCTGATGCTTGCCCTGCCTGTGATATTTTACCAACTGTGGAAATTTATATCGCCTGGTCTTCTTCCAAGGGAAAGAAGATATGTGCTCCCATTTGTTGTTTCAGCAACAGGTCTTTTTATGGCGGGCGCTCTTTTCTGCTTTTTCATCGTGCTGCCATTTGCAATGGGGTTTCTTCTCACCTACAAGTTGGGTGATGTTCTGATGCCGATGCTGTCAGTGGGGCTGTATGTGGATTTTTGCCTTAAGTTTATACTCGCATTCGGAGCTGTTTTTGAACTGCCTATTGTTATCATCTTTCTTACGCGCATGGGGATTGTAACTACCAAGACACTCGCAAAAAACAGGAAATATGCTCTATTAGTTGCCTTTATCATAGCTGCCATACTTACTCCAACACCTGATGTATTTAATCAGACCCTGATGGCTGTCCCCATCATAATCCTTTATGAGGTAGGTATTCTCGTGTCAAGGATATTTGTGAGAAAAAGGACAGCAGATGCCAGTTAGCAGCATAAGAGGGAAGAGTCTTAAGGCTATGGCGTATGATATAGCCGACGGCTATGTGACGGTTAATCCGTTGTTTCTCAAACCGCTTGATATTGACTCTCTTACAGGACTATATCACGAGATAATACAAGTACAGATAGCTATTCGGGGAGAGAAGATTATTCTCAGTGATTCGCCGTCTGTCAGGATGAGGAATGTGAGGCTGCAAAGACTGTATTCGGCATTGATGATAATCAAGAACTTTGCGAGAGAACGAAGGATAGTGATGGTGTAGCATGGAATTGCTTGATGACATAAGGGCGGCAAAGGAGAAAAGGCAGATAGATATTTTGTTGATCTCACAGAAAAAGCCCCTGATGGAAAATTCCTGAGAACTATCGTTAAGACAATGGACCCTAATAAATACAGGATTAATCTCGCCGAATATTTGCTTTAGAGTTTGGAATAACAAAGGATAAAAGGGAATGGAGGCTCTATGTCAGATGCAAAAAGCATTGAAGTTTTGATGGTAGAGAACAGGACATTTCCGCCGTCAAAAGAGTTCAGCAAAAAAGCGCATATAAAGAGCATGAAAGAATATGAAAAGCTTTATAAACGGTCAATAGAAGACACTGACGGGTTCTGGGGTGAGATGGCAGAAAAGAATCTTTCATGGTATAAAAAGTGGGATAAAGTTCTTGAATATAATTTTGAAAAACCTGAGATAAAGTGGTTTCAGGGCGGCAGCCTGAACGCATCGTATAACTGTCTTGACAGATTTGTAAATACCCCAACCAGAAACAAGGCGGCAATAATATGGGAAGCGGATGACGGAAGCTATAAAACATACACATATCAGCAGCTTTATTACGAGGTAAACAGGTTTGCAAATGTCCTGAAAAAACACGGAGTGAAGAAAGGCGACAGGGTTACCATCTATCTTCCGATGATTCCGGAACTTGCGATTTCCATGCTTGCGTGCGCGAGAATCGGGGCAATCCACAGCATTGTTTTCGGCGGATTCAGCGCTCAGGCTTTAAGGAACAGGATTCAGGACTGCAAATCAAAAATTGTTATTACATCGGACAAGGGCGCGAGGGGCGGAAGATTCGTTCCTCTGAAGGCAAACGCTGATGAGGCTCTGCATGAATGCCCTACAATTGAAAAGATGATAGTGGTAAGAAGGACAGACGGCAATGTTGATATGGAGACTAAAAGAGACCTCTGGTGGCATGATGAAATTAATGCCGCTGATATTGCCAAGTATTGCGAGCCTGAGAAAATGGATTCGGAAGACCCGCTTTTTATCCTTTACACATCCGGCTCAACAGGAAAACCCAAAGGCGTTCTTCATACAACAGCCGGATACATGCTTTTCACAAATCTAACTTTCAGGTGGATATTTGATTATCACGACGAAGATATTCACTTCTGCACGGCAGACATCGGATGGGTCACAGGGCACAGCTATATCATCTATGGCCCATTGAGCAACGGCGCCACGAGCCTTATGTTTGAAGGGATTCCAACATATCCGAATCCCGGCAGGTTCTGGGATATAGTTGACAAACATAAGGTCAATATCTTTTATACGGCTCCGACTGCAATAAGGGCATTGATGAGAGAAGGCGAAAGCTGGGTGAAAAATCATGACCTTTCATCTTTGAGGGTTCTCGGTTCAGTCGGCGAGCCGATAAATCCTGAAGCATGGATGTGGTATTACACCTATGTAGGGAAAGAAAAACTTCCTATTGTTGATACATGGTGGCAGACAGAGACAGGCGGCATTCTCATATCTTCTCTGCCCGGCGCAATGACATTAAAGCCCGGCTCTGCAAACAGGCCGTTTCCGGGCGTTGTTCCAAGAGTCTTAAAAGAGGACGGCTCACCGGCAGGTGTGAATGAGGGCGGTTACCTTGTAATTGAAAAGCCATGGCCCGGAATGATAAGAGGCACTTATGGAGACTCTGAAAACAAAAGGATTAAAGAGGTATACTTTTCCCGCTTTAAAGGCAAGTATTTAACCGGAGACGGCGCGAGGGTTGATGAGGCTGGAGATTACTGGCTGATGGGAAGAATAGATGATGTTATAAAGGTCTCCGGTCACAGGCTCGGCTCAGCAGAGGTTGAGTCAGCGCTCGCAAGCCACGAGGCAGTTGCAGAGGCTGCGGTTGTTGGTTTCCCCCATGAGATAAAGGGAGAGGGTATATCTGCTTATGTTACATTAAAAGACGGCAAACAGCCCTCTGATGAGCTTAAGAAGATACTCATCGGTCACGTAAGGACAGTCATAGGCCCGATTGCAACACCTGATAAATTACAATTTGCCCCGGGTCTGCCAAAGACAAGAAGCGGCAAGATAATGAGGA
Organism: Nitrospinota bacterium; assembly: GCA_018896985.1. Classification (GTDB taxonomy): domain Bacteria; phylum Nitrospirota; class Thermodesulfovibrionia; order Thermodesulfovibrionales; family UBA1546; genus UBA1546. The sequence continues at coordinate 8,837 of JAHILQ010000270.1, read as the reverse complement.
GGATTCTGAGAAAAATCGCAAAAGGCGATATCGAAGATCTCGGCGATACTTCAACGCTTGCAGACCCTTCTGTTGTTGACAATCTGGTAAAAGGAAGGCTTTAGAAACAAACTTAGTTATTGTAAAAGTACCTTTCCTTCTATAAGATTATGAATAGAGAGGAGGTGAGACGGATGAAAATCATGAAAGTATCTCTGCTTCTTCTTATAATTCTCGGTTTAACATTTTCAGTTGCCTTCGCGAAAAAACATCTGCCTGATGAAAGAGGAAAAACGCTATTCAATGACCAAAAGTCATTTGGCGGCAAGAAGGCATGTAATGACTGCCACCCTAACGGCAAAGGCTTAGAAAAGGCTGCTGACAAGAAAGAGTTCAAGATAATGGGCGAGACGTAATAATGGGCGAGACGTGGAGAATATCGTTGCGTTTTTGAATACACTTTAATGTTATGTGCAACTAAAGAAGGAGGATTGGAATATGATTGTTTTTAGATTCGCTGTTATTGCGCTGCTTCTGACAGCGTCGTATGCGTTTGCGGATGAGGCATCAAAGGCAGCCAAGCTTAAGGAACTTGTGAAGATTCAGGGTCTGTATGAAATAATCGAACAGCAAAAGTCATACTGCCAGGAACAGGTCAAATTAATTGCTCCCAAGATGCTGCAGGAGGCCAAGACTCAGTTTCCCGGTTTAAAGAAAACGACCCTTGCTGCACTGGAGAATGCATATCAGAAATTCCTTAATGCTGCAAAACCAGCATGGACGACTGAAGAGGCAGTGAATGCGTGGAGTATTTATTATGGCTTGAATGTCACGGAAGATGAATTGGACAGCATCCTTGCATTTTACAGATCGCCGATAGGCCAGAAGGATACAGAGGCGGCTAAAATTGCCATGCAGCAGTGGACTATTTTTTTTATGGAGAAAAACAATGTAACGATTGAGAAGGCTACGCAGGCATATATTTCTGAACTGAGGGCAATTATCAAAGCAGAGGCTAAAAAAAGGCGTAAGTGAAAGATTTTTGTAATTGGTGCTCGGGCAAGGGTGGGTGGCTAAAGAGTGAAGGGGCTGTCGCTATGTTTTAGACCTCCCTGCTTGCCGAATTCTTTCTGAAATGCGCCCCATCATTGATTTTTATGCGATTTTTCTCTTTGAATAATTCCTCAGTTATGCTATATTGTGTATGTGAATTTAGAGAATACCAATTTGGTATAATCACTTGTAAGAAGGAGGATGATAATGAAGAAAGCAATTCTAACCCTTATTTTCTTGACTATTGCTGCTCCTCTATTTGCAAAAGAATTAATCATATTCACAGGTGTGCCTGAGATTAAAATAAGCGAGGGCGGCGTCAAGCGTGTGCCTGAAAACCTAACCAAAGACAAAGCAATCAAATTCAAGTGCACAATCACAAAGATTGATGACAAATATTATTGGACATCGAGAGAGAAAGTTGAATTAATCCCTGTTGCCAGTGGCGCATTCATTACCTATTGGGCAATCAACGGTTCCGGATATATTCGTATTGTTAAGCCCGAAATGAAAGAAGAAATAAAGAAAATGGGTGGTATGGTTGGAGATCCTGAAGAAAAGTTTGATTATGTAGAGCATTTACTTTTAGGCCTAAAGTCTATTACCTATTATGGGAAGTCAAAATGATTGCCTTCTAACGAATTACGCCAGCGGATGCAGTGTAAGACAGCGTCGCTGATTGAAGGCGTTATTAATAGATGGTAATGTATAATGCTGTCATGGCAGCATGAGATATAATAATGTCTGATAATTGGCAGAGCAGAAGAGGGAGTTCATGCCGATGGCTCATAGAGGAGAGGGACTTATCAGGATTAGACCTTTGTGCGATATTCATATCTACGAGTCATTGACAACGAAAGGAAGGGACAACATCCAGAATATAGAAGGAGGTGATAATTTGATAACCATGGAAAAAAGTTGCACTATGAAAATGCAGAGCTAAAACTTAGAAGGAGGTGAAATTTTATGAAAGAGTATGATGTTCTAAGTAAAAAACTTACCAAGGTTGTAGAATCCCATGGAATAAACAGAAGGGATTTTCTAAAATATTGCGCTGCAACAGCTGCAGTTCTTGGCCTCTCAGAATTGGAATTTACAACCAGGGTTGCCCAGGCAATGGGGACTGCCTCCAAGAAACCACCGGTTCTCTGGCTTGAAGGACAGAGTTGCACTGGATGTACAATCTCTTTGACCCAAAGCTATCCACCAGTTGCTTCTATTATTCTCGATACAATCTCACTCAGACATCATGGGACTATTATGGCAGCTGCAGGTGATCTCGCAGAAAAAGTTCTCCATGACACAGTAAAAGAAGGCGGATTCGTTTTAATAGTAGAAGGCTCTATTCCAACTGCTGATGATCGTTTCTGTGTGGTTGGTGGGAAGCCATTCAAGAAAACGATAGAAGAAGCCGCCGCTAAAGCAGCTGCTATCATTGCAGTAGGCGCTTGTGCTACTTATGGTGGTATTCCAGCAGCTACTCCAAGCAAAGGCGTTGGAATAGGGAAGATTCTCCCTGGCAAGACCATCATTAATCTTCCGACCTGTCCAGTCCATCATGATCACCTATCAGGAACGATTCTCTATTTCCTCACTACAGGAAAAGCACCTGCACTGGATAAGATTGGACGCCCTGTGATGTACTTCGGAGAATCCATCCATGACAATTGCAGGCGCCGTGGCCAATTCGATGCTGGTAAATTCCTCACTGATTGGAACGACCCGAAACAGAAAGAATGGTGTTTGATCCAGAAGGGTTGCAAAGGTCCAATGACATACGCAGATTGTGCTATCCGTAGGTGGAATGCCGGAATCAATTTCTGTATCGATTGTGGGAGCCCTTGCCAGGGATGTGCCGAGCCAGGTTTTTATGCTGATATGACGCCTCTTTATACTGCTGAGAGCGAAATATCGAAAAAGATATTGGCTATGAGAGAATCAGGTTTAATTCCAAAGAAAGAGAACACTTAAGAAGGAGGTAAGAATAAATGGCAAAAATTACTATTGATCCGATTACCAGGATTGAAGGGCACCTAAAAATTGAAGTAGAACTTGAAGATGGAAAGGTTAAAAACGCCTGGAGCAGTGGTACCATGGCTCGGGGATTTGAGGCATTGCTTAAAGGAAAAGACCCCAGAGATGCGCCATTCATAACAAGTCGTTTTTGCGGGGTTTGCTACAGCGTTCACCAGTTAGCCTCTGCCCGTGCCTTGGACGCAGCGTTTGGAGCCAATGTCCCTTGGGGAGGAACTTTACTCAGGAACCTGGTTATGGGTGCGCAGTATATTTATGACCACCCACTTCACTTTTACCAGCTGAGTGCGCTTGACTATATTGATATTATGGCCATTGCCAAATACAATGGCAAGGATAAAGACCTGCTTGCTGTTAAAGATAAGATAGTAGGTTTAGTAACAGCAAAAGATACCTATCCTCTGACACCAAGATATGAACCAGATGCATTTAGTGTTAATGACCCAGATATAGTGATCATGGCAGTCAAGCATTACATTGATGCCTTGAAAATGCACTTAGCGGCAAGAAATATGGGAGCTATTTGGGGCGGTCGGACACCTCACTACCAGAATATTGTTGTCGGTGGTGTTACCTCATATCCTGATATCAACCAGGTAGCTCGTTTTCGCACAATGCTCGATGAACAGGCCAAGTTTATCAATGAGGTCTATATCCCTGACGTGTTGTTATTCGGGACTGGACCTCTGTTACCACTGGCTAAGGCGGGAATAGGCGGCGGTCACTACAACTATCTCTCATATGGTGACTTCCAGCTGGATGCAGAAGGTAAAAAACTTGTATTCCCTGCAGGCGTTATTACCGGCTTGAATCCAGCAAATATCAAAGTTGATCCAGTTGATACAAATAAGATCACTGAATCTGTAAAACATGCATGGTATAAGGAAAATAAGCCAGTCCATCCTTATAATGGAGAACAGGTCTTTAACCTTGACAAGAAAGGTGCTTACTCTTTTGTCAAAGCTCCTCGCTATGAAGGCAAGCCTATGGAGGTTGGACCGCTTGCAAGGATGCTTGTTGCCAAAAATCCTACCCTTCTCGACTTAGTAGGAAAAGGTGTCAAGCCAGGAGCAGTAGCCCGTCATGCAGCCCGTGCTATTGAAACCAAGCTGGTAGTGGATGCCTGCTATAAATGGTGTGATGATCTGCTGGCTGCGATGACTAAGCCGGGATTTAAGATTCATGACACTGAACACTGGGAACCGCCATCAAGCGGTATGGGTGCTGGTTTTTCAGAACCGCCCAGGGGTGCCTTGGGACACTGGATTAAGGTTAAGGACAAAAAGATTGCGAATTATCAATGTGTCGTTCCCTCTACATGGAATGCCTCGCCCCGCTGTGAAAATGGAGTGCGTGGTCAGTACGAAGAGGCACTTATCGGTGCTCCTGTCCCTGATCCAAAGAATCCTATCAATGTGGTGAGAGTCATCCGCTCTTTTGATCCATGTCTGGCTTGCGCTGTTCATATCATTGACCCGAAGACCAACGAAATCCGGAAATTCATTATAGAATGAGCAAAGCGGCCGCGCCTTCAGCAGCAAATTCAAAGGGGGGAGACACAAACTCCCCCCCAAAAATTGTTATTTTGGGTGTTGGGAATCTTCTATTGTCTGATGAAGGTGTAGGCGTTCATGTAGCCAACGAACTTATGAAGATGGAATTGCCCCCTGAGGTTACTGTTGTTGAAGGCGGAACTGACGGCTTTGGACTTTTGAATATTATAACAGAGGCCGACCGTTTAATAGTGATTGACGCAGTAAAAGGAGGTGCCACTCCTGGTTCTATCTATCGTTTCGACATCAATGATGTCCGTAACTGTCCATCAGGTTTCAAGACATCAGTCCACCAGATTGGCATTTTAGAGGTCATAGATTTATCAGGCCTTATCGGGAAAACACCACATACAACAGTCATCGGTGTTGAACCCAAATCACTCGAAATGAGCATGGAATTATCCCCTGAAATTAAGGCTAAGATTCCAAAGATTATTGAATTAGTACTTGATGAACTGAAATCCTCTGTCTGCAATAACCAATAAAAACTGATGACAGTAAAACCAGTGGTAATATATAATGCTGTCATGACAGCATTATATATAATAATGTCTGAAATGAAAATGTCATTGCGAGGAGCGATAGCAACGTGGCAATCTTTAAAGGCGAGATTGCTTCGCCTTTGGCTCGCAATGACAGGATAGAGGTATTTTTGTATGAAAAGGATTGTTGTAAAAGTGGGCAGTAACATAGTTGCTGATGAGAAAGAGGGGCTTGATACAAGGCGCATAACCTCTATTGCGTCTGATATCAGGGATGCTCAGGACATGGGCTATGAGGTTGTCCTTGTCTCTTCAGGCGCTGTTGCCGCTGGCATGAGAAAACTCGGTCTGAAGGAGAAGCCGAAAGATATACAACTTAAACAGGCTGCGGCAGCGGTAGGGCAGAGCAGTCTGATGTGGGCGTATGAAAAGAGTTTCGGAGAATTCGGCAAAAAAGTTGCGCAGGTTCTGCTCACGCGTGATGATTTTACCGACAGGAAGAGATACATCAATTCTAAGAATACGCTTAGCACACTGCTCTCATACGGCATTATACCGATAATCAATGAGAATGACACTGTTGCCACTGATGAAATAAAGTTTGGAGATAATGACAACCTTGCTTCATTGGTTGCAGGGCTTGTTGACGCTGAAAGGCTGATAATTCTTTCTGATGTGGAGGGACTTTTTTCTGCTGACCCTAAGAAAAGCCATAAATCAGTCCTCATAAAAACAGTTGATGAGATTACATCTGAGATCGAGGCAATGGCAGGAACCGCGGGAAGCGCTGTCGGCACAGGAGGAATGTATTCAAAAATCCTTGCAGCAAAAAGGACTGTAAACAATGGAATCACTGTAAATATAATAAGCGGCAAAAAAAGCGGATTGACGGTATCTCTCTTAAAAGGGAATCATCACGGCACAGAATTTAAGCCGGTTAGAGAAAGGCTCTCTGCGCGTAAGGGTTGGATAGTCTATGGAAGCCGCGCAAAGGGCAGTCTGCATATAGATGAAGGAGCGGTTAAGGCGCTGCTTCACGGAGGCAAAAGCCTCCTGCCTTCAGGTATTACTGCGGTTACAGGGACTTTTGAGATAGGCGATGCTGTATATTGCGTTGATTCAGACAAGAAAAAGATAGCAAAGGGAATTACGAACTATTCATCAACAGAGATAGAAAAGATTAAAGGCAGAAAGACGGCGGATGTGGAAAAGGCGCTGGGATACAGATATTCCGACGAGGTGATTCACAGGGACAATCTTGTGGTTTTGTGATCCTCTCTTTCCGGGGGCATAGATTATTTATCTAAAGGACTCCGTACACCAAGAATATTTCTTGATATGTCCTGTCTCAGAAATAACTATTAAAAATCCAGAGGGCTTTTCGCTTCTTTGACGGTGCGGCTCGGAATGCAATGTGTATAAATCATTGTTGTGCGCACGTCGCTATGCCCCAAAAGTGTCTGAATGGTACGGATGTCGTAGTTGGCCTGCAAGAGGTGCGTGGCGAAACTGTGGCGAAAGGTGTGGGACGAGACACGTTTGGTGAGTTTTGCTTTGAACACTGCTGCCCTGATGGCCTTTTGGACATGGGATTCGTGAAGGTGGTATCGCCGTTTTTCATTGGTTCCTTCTACACGCGTCAGTGTCTTTTGCGGGAAAAACCACTGCCATGTAAACTCCTTGGGGGCATTCTTATACTTCTTCTCAAGCAGATGATCAAGAAATACGCCTGTATATCCGGCTGCGAGATCCCTGTCATGCAGCTCTTTCAGCCATTCAAGCTGGGCTAAAAGTTCCGGCATAATCGCCTGGGGCAACGGCACTGTCCGGTCCTTCTGCCCCTTTCCGTCATGAATGGTCAAGACTCCTGAATCAAAATTGAAATTATGCACCCGCAGCTTTATACACTCGAAGAGCCGAAGACCACAACCGTACAACGTCTTTACGACCAGGCTATAGGACGGATATAAATGCCCAATAACAGTAGCCACTTCGCCACGAGAGAGAACTACCGGAATATAGGTTCTGCGTTTGGCCCGTACAACGTCACGGATTTCGCCGAAGTCTTTGTTGAGAACATGCCGGAAAAAAAACAAAATGGCATTGAACGCCTGATTTTGAGAAGAGGCAGAGACCTTGCAAGAAACCGCGAGCCATGACAGGAACGCTTTGACGTCCTCTGTACCGAGCGATGCAGGAGCAACGGTCTTTCTGAACGTCTGGAACTTCCAGACCCAATGGCCGTATGATCGCAGGGTCTTGACAGAGTAATGCTTCGTCTTGATCACAGTAGTCATTTCGGATATGGCCTGCTCCCATTGCGCACGTATCGGACCCGAAGCATGCCGTGTCATACTTGTCGGGACCTGCGGCTGAACGCGTAAGACTTCAGGCCTGTATGAGATAGCTGCCTGCTCGACCTTTCCAGTTGTCGCTGACAGTGCTGCAGAAGCAGGCTTTTTCAACGTTTTCTCCAGATCAAGGTAAAGCGACACCGCATGACCGGCCTGCTTTTGTTGCGCCTCAGTCTGTTTCTTATCTCTGAGTTTTTGCAGGAACTGCGTCAAACTTTTAGATGATGAGTTAGGAATGCCATACTTGGAACAGTAATCCAGATAGTAGCACAGCCACTTAAGGTAGAATGAGTGAAGGCTGGAAGGGACAGACCTTGTCTTCAGCACATCGCTGAACTGCTTTAATATGTTGGACGGTATGTCTCGCATATGTTGGTAACGAGAAAACTTGTTATCACCCCTTTTTGCGTGGATAACAAGTTAGATATGATACCCATACCCCTAAATAATTGTCAAATTCTTATTATTTATTGATTTTTCACTCAACTTTCCGTATGATAACGAGAAACCAGTTAATAACCTGGTTAGGCGGATTTTACCATTGATTTTGTTTACATAAAAACTCAAAATAAGGAGAAGGGATATGAATACCAAAATTATATCGTCATTTATACTTACAAGTGCTGCCGTAATTTTGGCAGCAGGCTGTTGCCCAAGCACTAAAGTCAATACATTATGGGGAACACAAGTCTATGTCTTTAAATGCATTCAGCAAATAAAATATTCAGGCAATAGTTTCAAGATTGGAGAAGCCACTATTCCTTTTGGACTTGAGAAAGTTATTATTAAAGGAGTTGAATGGGACACAAAGAAACTTCAGGATGCAGCGCCAGCAATACAAGCTATGGAGCAAACACGTTTGCGATTATGCGAAGAAAGGGTAATAGACATGCAAACCCTAAAATATGAGGACTACCTTGCTAAGGATAAGAAAAGGCAAGAAAATCAAGAAAAATTAGATCAGCTTGCATACTTGGTAACATTTAATAATCCACAAGCTGTTGAAAAATGGATTGATAAGTATTTAATTAAGGTTATAGTTTCAAACGAGAAAGCTCCTGCTGATCTATCGATGACGACGAAAGCGGAGGAAACTCTAAGACTGGCAATCGAGTTTAAGATGATTCCTAATGATAATGCTAGCGTGCAAGAAATCAGTACCTTTCTAAAATAATATGCCTAACAACCGCTTCAACTCTGACGTGGAAAGGCTTGCGCCTTTCCACGCAGGTTAAGCGGAGCGTTATGCCTAAAATAAAAAAGGATAATTATGAAAGAAGATAAACTGAGAAATAATCTTAATTCCTCGGGTTTCCCGTTTCAGATTGCAGTTGAAAGTGTAATTTCGAATATCAGTGGCTGGAAAGTTTCTAGACATGAGT
>JAHILQ010000269.1 GCA_018896985.1 Nitrospinota bacterium | reverse complement strand
GACAACACAGGGGTTAAGAATCTATCATCAATCTAACTTTCCGCCTTTATATTTCTTTAAAAAGAGGAGGTAATGAGTGGCGTATTTTTCAGGGAGAAGGATTCTGGTGTTTCAGCCAGAATCAGGATATCCGCATTGCGTCTATCCCCCCATTTCGGCGGTGTATACGCAATTAATTGCGGATATGAACAAGTTATCTGCTCATTGCAGTAGAACAGGAGGAAAGGAGGATATGAAAACATGCTTATTATTGTGAGCGATATGCATTTAACGGATGGAACACTTGCGCCCCCTGTTTCCAAAGAATCCTTTCAACTATTCGTGACGGAGGTTGAGAAGATTGTTAATAATTCAAAAAACAAAGTCGAGTTAATCTTCCTCGGCGATATTTTCGATCTGCTTAGATCGAAACATTGGTTAGGTCAAAGGATTGAAGAAAAATGGGTAGAAAGAAAAGTGAGACCCTGGAGTCTAACTAATGGGGGACCGGTCGGTACAGTTCTTCAAAACATCTTTGATGGAATCATAAAAAATTACGGCGAATATTTTAAAAAGCTTTAAGATAAGGCTGAGGGACACTTCCAGATAAGGCTGAGGGACACTTCCCATATTTTTATTATACTTTCCATTACAACGGCAGATAACAGAGTGTTTGTGATTAACACCCAAATCCAGCAGGGACTCGAACCTACCTGAGTGCGGGAAAGAAAGATTGCGGACAAGCCGCAATGACAATATGTGCATTCTTAATATTGTTTCTTTTTGTGTTTCCGTCGTCTTCCTCTGCTGGTCATATAGTTATAAAATATCCGCAGGTGCCCTGAGTTTTACGGTAGCACCTTCGTAAGATATAAAGGAGGCTGTGGCTGGATTGAGACAAGATTCACGGGTCTGTCAGAATAGGGGCTGAAGACTCCATGAAGTGGAGCGGAAGCCCCACATGAGAACTTGCAAGAACCTCATATATTGTACTAACATCTGCACTTTTACAAAGATAGTTTAATATTGCCGAAAGACAGACACAGCCTCCTGAAAGGGTATTCTAAGATTGTTAAATGCATTTCCCATAGCAATTGCGGAGTTAAAACAACCTTGCCTGCCCTTTTGGCTTTTTCCTTTCAACTTCCTCAAATATCTTTACCTTGCCGTACTCACCATCAAAGCCGGGCGCTATGCTTACCTTTCCTTTTCTCATCAGTGATATTGCCTCTGCAAGCTGGGTAGAGCCTGCGCTTTCAATCTCCTCCATTGTACAGTCCATGAGTATCTTAAATTCATTGCCGAGATTTTCAAGCAGTTTAAAATACTCATTTCTAACAGCTTTACTGTTAACGCCTACTTTCAATGTCTCAGAAATAATCTCAGCGAGCGGAATAACAGAATAAAAAACAGGTGCATTTTCAGGTTTGAATCCGTTTTTCCTGTCAGCAAGCTTATCTACTCTGTGCATAACTCCTATTGTCACTTTCTTCCCGCATACAGGACATAAATAATTATTTCTTATCGTCTCTTCAGGCGAAAGACTTACACCGCACATCCTGTGGCCGTCATAATGATATTTCCCTTCTTCGGGAAAAAATTCTATTGTGCCGGTAAAACCGCCTCTCTTTTTCATCGCATTTGTGATTGCCGCGTATGAGACATCTGTATCCAGAATATTTGCTTCTCTTCCTATCTTCTGGGGTGAATGTGCATCAGAGTGTGATGTTAATGTAATCCTGTCAAGGCATGACAGCCGCCAGTTCATCTGCGGGTCAGAGGAAAGCCCTGTCTCAATCGCATAGACATGCGGCGTTAAGTCTTCAAAACACTCCTCAAGAGAATCAAAACCCGAAGCTGCGCCAAAAACTGAAAAATGAGGCGTCCACGCATGAGCCGGAATAAGCATGGCGTCTTCAGATGTCTCAAGGACAATTCTCAGAAGTTCCTTTGCATCAAGCCCGAGAATAGGCCTTCCATCCGCCGACAGATTCCCTATCTTTGAGAGTTTTGAATTAATCTTTTCCGCTGTATTGAAGTCAGGCGCCAAAACAATACTGTGGATTTTTCTTAATCTTCCGTTCTTGCTGTAAATACAGCTTATCTCTGCCGTAAGCATGAAATACATCTCAGATGAGCAGGATGCGGGGATGTCATCAATCCGGTATTTCTTTTTCAGTCTGAACAAGCCGTTTCCGCAGTTGTCCAGCTTTTCCTTAATCTCACTCAGCCACTGCGGGTGAGTGAAGTCGCCTGTCCCAAGAACCGTTATACCTTTTCGCTGTGACCATTTCCAGAGATTTTCAGGAGTCATATCCCTGCTTGTTGCGCGGGAATATCTTGAATGCATGTGAAGGTCTGCGATAAATCTCATTTTTAATAAATGGTAGGCCCGGGCGGTCTCGAACCGCCGACCTCTTCCGTGTCAAGGAAGCGCTCTCCCCCTGAGCTACGAGCCTGAGATATCAATTAAAACATAAACCTATGCTATGTTTCAAGAATTCAACTGTCTAATGCTACCTATACTTAAAACAGCCTTACCTCCACAACCTCGCCCTGCTCCACTCCAAGCTTCCTGAGCGGAATAACAACAATCCCGTCAGCCTTAACAAGAGTCGTTATAAGTCCTGACTTTCCCAAAATAGGATTCGCCCAGATTTCATCGCCCCTCTCTTCAAGTGCAACCCTTATGTGGTCTTCCCTTCCTGAACTTGATGCGATATTTTTTGCCATCTTTGCCGTTACGGTAAGTTTTCTGCCTCTGAACCTGTTTTCAGAAATGCCTGTGATTTTTTTCAGGACAGGTTCAATGAACTGTTCAAAACACACTGTAATAGCAGCAGGATGTCCGGGAAGTCCGAATACAGGTTTGTTGTTTATGATGCCTCCTATCAGTGGTTTGCCGGGTTTAATTGATACGCCATGGAATAAAACTCCGGGGCTTCCGACATCATTTATAATTTTTGCAGTCATATCTTTTGTTCCGACAGAACTCCCGCCTGTTATAAGCGCCATGGCGGAATCTTCAAGAGACTCTTCAACCACCTTT
>JAHILQ010000268.1 GCA_018896985.1 Nitrospinota bacterium | reverse complement strand
TAGCAAAGGTAATTGCGCACGGCAGAAACAGGGAAGAGGCTATCTCAATAATGAAACGCGCCCTCGATGAATTTATTATTGAGGGAATAAAGACAACAATACCTTTTCATAAGAAGGTCTTTTCACACCCTGACTTTGTGAACGGCGAGTTCAATACAGGGTTTGTTGATAAGATTAACGGTTCAGTACAGGATAAACAATGAGCGGCACAGATGACAGGAGAACAAGAAGGGCGCTGGTAAACAAAGATGTAGTGATAAATGGCGTAACAAAAGCAGAGGCGCTTGATATAAGCATAGACGGCATGTATATCTACACGCAGTTCAGTTTTATTGCAGGAACAATTTTTGAACTCAGCTTTAAAATCCGAGAAGATGCCATTAAGGTGATGGCTCGTGTTCAGCACGCCCAGCCCAATGTCGGCATAGGCGTTAAATTCGTTGAGCTTTCCGCTGAAAATAGTGAGAAAATCAAGAGGTATCTGGAAGGCTGAAGGTGTTATCCGGTGTCGTCTTGTTGCTAAAAGTATTCAAGATTTTTTATAATAATAAAACACATTAAGGAGGATTGAGTTGAAGGAAGGAATACATCCTGAATATAAAGAGGTGAAGACGGCCTGCGCCTGTGGCGATAGTTTTGTCACAAGGTCAACGAATCCTAAGATTCATGTTGATATCTGCTCAGTGTGCCACCCGTTTTTTACCGGAAAGCAGAAGATACTTGATGCTGAAGGAAGGGTGGAGAAGTTTAAGAAGAAATACGCAAAAAAGACCAAGAAGTAGATAAGCTTAAGAAGATAAAAGTCGTCCCGGCATTACATCGGGACGGCTTTTTTATTGGAATGGACTTGCTGCAGAGTTACCTTGTTCCTGTCATTCCGCACTTGATGCGGAATCCGGATTTTTGTTCTTTCTGGATTCCCCGATCAAGTCGGGGAATGACAAGTAGGGAGTCGGGGAATGACTTCTTATTCTGTCATACTCCTCCTCCGACTTGATCGGGGGATTGACCGGAATATCCAGTTTGTATTTTTCAACATAAATACGAAAGAGGGAAAGATAAGAAAATGAAAAACATAGGCGGACAGGCAGTGATTGAGGGAGTGATGATGAAGTCCCCAAAAGGCTGGACAGTGGCTGTGAGGGACATGAAGGGGGATATTCATGTGAAAAGAGAAGGGCTGTCTGAACTTCCGAAGCTGCTGAAGGTTCCGATGCTCAGAGGAGTTGCGGCATTATTCCACGCTCTTTTCCTTGGAGTGAAGGCAATAGAGTTCTCTGCAAGCAAGGCATACAATGAAGATGAAAAACCGATGAGCCCTTTCACTATCACCCTGACAATGGGCTTTGCCTTTATAATAGGGATTGCGCTTTTTGTACTGCTTCCGCTGTATGCAACGAAACTTATCGGTATTGTGATTGCTTCTGTTTCCGAGAATTCGTTTTTATTTAACCTCATTGACGGGATAATAAGAGTTCTTATATTTTTGCTTTATGTCATGGCAATTGGACTCTGGAAGGAGATGAGGAGGATATTTGAGTATCACGGCGCTGAGCACAAGGTAATACATGCATACGAGAATGGCAAAGAACTTAATGTGGAGAATGTAAAGCCTTTCAGCCCTCATCACCCAAGATGCGGCACGAGTTTTCTTCTAATAGTTATGGTAACAAGCATTTTCGTATTTTCTTTCATCCCGCAGTCGTGGGTTTTTATTTATAAGTTCCTCTCAAGGCTTATTCTTATTCCGGTAGTAGCAGGGCTTTCCTATGAGATTCTGAAGCTTTCTGCAAGGATGAAAGACAATCCGATTATAAACCTCATGATTATGCCGGGGCTTCTTCTGCAGAGGCTCACAGCCCATGACCCTGATGATAGGCAGATAGAGGTTGCTATCACAGCGTTAAAAGAGGTTCTTAAATTAGAGGCTGAAAATGCTGCTTGAAAAACTCCAGACAATAGAAGACAGATACGAGAAACTGACAGTCGAGATGATAGACCCGAAGGTACTGTCTGTGCCGCAGGAGTATCAAAAATACTCGAAGGAGCAGTCCGACCTTCAGCCGCTTGTTGAAAAGATCCGTGAGTACAAAAAACTTTTGACGGATATGGAAGGAGCGGAAGAAATTCTTAAAGGCAGCGATAACGAAATGAGGGAGCTTGCGCAGGCAGAGCTTAATGAACTGAAAGAGAAAAAGCCTAAGATAGAAGAAGACCTAAAGACAATGCTTCTGCCGAAAGACCCGAGGGATGAAAAAAGCGTAATACTTGAGATACGGGCAGGCACAGGCGGAGAAGAGGCGTCTCTTTTCGCAGCAAACCTTTTCAGGATGTACTCTAAATACGCTGAGACGAGGAGATGGAAGGTAGAGGTAATTGATTCCAGCCCGACAGGCCTCGGCGGGTTAAAGGAGATAATTGCTAATATCACAGGGAAGGGCGCATACAGCAGGCTGAAATATGAAAGCGGGGTTCACAGAGTGCAGAGGGTGCCGGTAACCGAGGGATCCGGAAGGATTCACACATCAGCAGCGACAGTTGCGGTTTTGCCTGAGGCTGAAGATGTTGATATAAAGATAGAAGAAAAGGATCTCAGGATTGATACATTCTGCTCATCAGGCGCAGGAGGGCAGAGCGTAAACACGACCTATTCGGCAGTGAGGATTACCCATGTGCCTACAGGACTTGTTGTGCAGTGTCAGGATGAGAGGTCTCAGTTAAAGAACAGGGGAAAGGCAATGAAGGTTTTGCGTTCAAGGCTTCTTGAACGTGAGATAGAGAAAAAAGATAAAGAACGCGCCGCTGACAGAAAGACTCAGGTTGGCACAGGCGACAGGAGCGAGAGGATACGGACATACAATTTTCCGCAGAACAGGGTAACTGACCACAGGATAGGACTGACTCTTCACAGGCTGGAGAGCGTTCTTGAAGGCAATATTGATGAGATAATAGACAACCTTATTGCCCACTATCAGGCGGAGAAGCTGAAGGAACTGTAAATTAAGTAGGCATATTGAATGCATTGGATAAGATAAAAGAAGTAACAGAATCTTTGAAAGGATTCGGCATTGAGGATGCGCATAAGGAATCAGAGATAATACTGACTCATGCGCTCAAAACAGACAGGACAGTTCTTTACAGGGACAATCCAGCCGTCACAAAAAAAAATATAAAAGATATCGGAGAGATTCTAAGGCGCAGGGCTAAAAGAGAGCCGCTTCAGTATATCCTTGGTTTTGTAGAGTTTCATGGCTTGAAGATAAAGGTTGGGCAGGGCGTCCTTATTCCGAGGCCTGAGACGGAGCTTCTTGTGGAAGAAACAATAAAAAGAGTTATGAGTTATGAGTTAAGAGTTAGGAATAAAATAGGGATTGAAGTCTCAAAACTCAAAACTCAAAACTCAAGACTCAAGATTCTTGACCTCTGCACAGGAAGCGGGTGCCTTGCGCTTGCAATAGCAAAGCGCTTTACAGATGCCGATGTGTACGGGACTGACATATCAAAAGGTGCAATAAGGTATGCGAAGGAGAATGCAGAGCTGAATGGTATCAGGAATGTAGTGTTTCTTAAAGGCTCGTTATTCGAACCAATAAAGCAACTTGTCACTCGTCACTCGTCACTCGTCACTTTTGATGTGATTGTCTCAAACCCTCCTTATATCAGAAGCGGTGACATACTGAATCTTCAGCCTGAAATAAACAAGTGGGAGCCGAGGAATGCACTTGATGGAGGCGAGGACGGGCTCAGCTATTACAGGACGATACTTTCAGAGGCGCGCAGATACCTGATGATAAGTGGAGTTATCTTTCTTGAAATCGGAGAAGGACAGGCAGAGGAAGTGTCAGTGATTGCCATGCAGAACGGTTTCTGTAATATCTCTGTGATTAAAGACTATGCAGGCATAGAGAGGATTGTTGCGGTACGTGCATTATAGATTCATAAATTTTTTATATAACAAATAGCTTACTAAATCCTTGACTTTGAATTGAATTTTAATTAAGATAGCAACGATTTCCCCCGTAGTCTATGACTCGTAAAGGAGGCTCTTTTATGGCAGCTGGCATGCAAGAAGTGCTTTTAATGGATGCGATTATTGATCCCAATAAGATTCCTCATAATGTCACTTATGCAATCCTTGCATCAGGAATCCTTATAACTGTTGCGCTCGTAGTAAGGCGTTCCATGCGCATGGTGCCGACAGGGGTTCAAAATGTCATGGAGTCTGTTGTTGAGACGTTCCTGAAACTTTCAGAGGAGAATATAGGCCATCGCTGGGGAAAGACATTCTTCCCGCTGTTAGGCACACTTTTCCTGTTCATACTTCTCTGCAACCTTATGGGCCTTGTTCCTGGTTTTGCATCCCCTACAAGCAATATAAACACGACCGCATCTATGGCCGTGCCGGTTTTCCTTCTCTATCAGTTTTATGGCGTAAAGGTTCATGGGATCAAATACATAAACCACTTTCTGGGTCCGATCAGGTCTTTCTACGCCCTGCCTTTGATGATATTCATGTTTTTTATTGAACTCATCGGCCATCTCGTAAGGCCAGTTACACTATCTGTCAGACTTTTCGGCAACATGGTGGCAAAGCACATTATCCTCGTTATTCTTGCAATGCTTGTCCCGTTGTTCATACCATTTTTCATACTTGCCCTCGGCACCCTTGTGAGTCTTCTTCAGGCATATGTCTTTGTCCTTCTTACCTCTCTGTACCTTGCCGGCGCTGTAGAAGAAGGACATTAAATACGATTTTGAAAAGAAAGGAGGAACAGATAATGAAGAAAAACATTGCAGTAATAGTGATGACATTTGCACTCATCTGCATGCTTGCCCCGTTTGCACTCGCAGAAGAGGCAAAGGCTGTAGCATCTGGAGATTCTTCTGTCAAGGCACTGGCTGCATTGGGAGCAGGACTTGCAATAGGTCTTGCTGCCCTCGGGACAGGAATCGGGATGGGCGTTGGTCTGAGCAAGGCATGTGAAGGAGTGGCAAGAAATCCAGGGGTAACGGGTAAGATTACAACAACCCTTATCATCGGTATCGCAATGATAGAGTCTCTGGCAATCTATGCACTGCTTATAGCATTGAGTCTACTGATTAACCAGAAACTCTTATTCTAAAAAAGAAAACTAATTAGTTTAAAAGGGCTCGCCCGCCTTAGGCGGGCGAGCCCTTTTAAATCTTGTCTTTGCCCTGTAATATGACGACTTGTATTTATCAGGCTTGAATGGTTTTAGGCGGACTATCTTGCACTTGGGAAGTCTTTCCTTTAACTTATCCTCTGATACCCTCTGGTCATAACCGAGGGCGATGATATCCGGTTTCAGATCCTCCAAGATTTTAAAGATATCTTTATCCGTATATCCGAGTGTGACCTTATCCGGAATATCTGTTTTTTCGACGCTCTCCCTGCGCTCATTTTCATTATGCTCAGGAAGTATGTTCTTTATGCGCCTCACATTCTCATCGCGAGCAACAATGACGATAAGTTCGTCTCCCAGAGCCCTTGCCTGCTTAAGAAAATCGGCATGCCCGAGATGGAAGTGGTCAAAAGTCCCTGCGCATACAACTCGTTTTTTTCCCATAAATATGTAACGGCTTTAATTGGCGCTATTCGATATTAAACGTAGCCACTTCTTTCATTCCGGGAAGGTACTGCCCCACAGGAACAAGTTTTTTGTTCTCTTTAACGCAGTCTATGAGGATTACCCAGAGCTGGTTGAGTTCATTTTTCTCCCTGTCGTTTTCAGGTGTCATCTTTATCAGTGTGCCTTCAAGTTCTATTTTCATGAGCGCCTCCTTTTATACTTATGATTTTACAATAGCGGGTTTAAGGCATTGTGTCAAGATTACAAAACATCAGGCTTGTCGCTTGCAATCCCGTCAACGCCTTTGGCGCGGTATTCTTTCGCCTCTTCTTTTGTATTAATCG
>JAHILQ010000267.1 GCA_018896985.1 Nitrospinota bacterium | reverse complement strand
AGATATGCGAGATGTCAATCAACCTTCAGGCAAAACTGCTGAGGGTGCTTGAGAACAGTACGTTCAGAAGGGTAGGCGGCACTGCTGATATAAAGGTGGACGTGAGAATAATATCCGCTACAAATCAGGATATTAAAGAAGAAATTTCGGCAGGCAGATTCAGAGAGGATTTATATTACAGATTGAATGTTGTCCCCCTGCATATTCCTCCTCTGAGAGAGAGAAAGGAAGATATCCCGATGTTAGTAGAGCATTTTCTGAAAAAGTTCTCATTTGCAGAGAGGAAGGTATCTCCCCAGGTCATGAAGCTTTTTATGGAGTACCCGTGGAAAGGGAATGTAAGAGAGCTTGGAAATGTCATAGAGAGAATAGCGCTTTTAACGGATAAGGATGAGATAACCATTGAGGATGTGCCGCATGAAATTCTGATGTTTTCGGAAGGCGCTGAATATACGTCGGATCTCACTAAAGAAGGGGTAGACCTTGACCGCATTATTGAAGACAGTGAAAAAAAATATCTTTTGAATGCGCTGAGGATTACAGGCGGAAATAAGACAGAAGCGGCAAGGCTGCTGAACCTTTCTTTTCGTTCATTCAGGCACAGGCTGTCAAAGTATGGTATAAAATAAGCATATGAAACTTGGCGAAGTATTGGTTAAAGAAGGTCTTATTACAAAGGAGCACCTGATGCTTGCGCTTGAAAGGCAGGTTATCTTCGGAGGCAGGATAGGGACAAATATTGTTGAACTCGGCATTCTTACAGAAGATGAATTCACAAAATTCCTCAGCCGCCATCTCAAGATTCCGGTTGCTGAGCCTTCGCAACTGATGACGGTATTTTTCAGCTTGACAAAATATATTCTTCTTGATAGTGTTACTGCATTCAGTTATTAATCATCAGATGACCATAGCCAGTTAAGAGAAAGGGGGGAAGTTAATGACAAAGGCGGAGCTTATTGACAAGATAGCTTCGGGTGCGGGGCTGAGCAAGACAGATGCTTCAAAGGCGCTTGATTCAACTTTAAATGCAATCAAGTTATCATTAAAAAAAGGGCAGAAGGTTACACTTGTCGGCTTCGGAGCATTCTCAACCGTGAAGCGTAAAGCCAGAAAAGGGCGTAATCCTAAAACAGGGCAGGTTATCAATATCCCGGCTGTAAGAGCGCCGAAATTTATATCAAGCAAGGCGCTTAAAGATGCAGTAAAATAATTTACTATTTAAACCATTCATTCCCCGTTAGGTAATGATTATTTCTAACGGGGTATTACTTTTTAAATTAGATATTTCTCTATGATAAACCTTTCTTCATCTTCTTTGTTTTTCAGTCTGCCGCTTAGTTTTTCGTCAAGCAGCTCTGAAAAAAGTTTAGAGTAAAGGGGTCCCGGCTTAATGCCTATCTTTTGCAGGTCTTTACCCTTCAAAATCGGTTTTATTTTTCTTAATTCAATCAGGTATTGAGATATTGATTTCTGTTTCTGTTTGCTTTTGCTCTGAGCCATTGAGAACAGAAGGATTTCAAGGTTAACGCCATTTAGAAGATGATATAGGCTGGCGGGATCGTTTGAGGGAAGTTTATTCAGTATATACTTTGACTGTGTTATGCCTTTTGTTATCATCTCTCTTATCTTAGGTGGCGGTGACAGCCTTTCGATTGCGGTGTTCCTTTCTTCCTCTTTGAGAGTGGACAGCAGAGCCATGAGGTACAGCGATCCTCTGTCAGGACTTTCCTCAAGGAAAAGCAGATTGAACCATGCGAGAGTCTCAAACATAGACTGTAATGCTGACTCGATCTCATTATTGAATAAGAGGCCCTGATGTATCACTTTTAACAGTCCGAATTCAGAAAGTGTTTTAAGAGTCTTGACAGGTTCTGTTTCGTTGAATGCAAGCAGAAGTTCCTCATAGAGCCTTGCTCCGGAAAGCCTGCCAAAGAGATCCAACTTGAGAGTTGACTTTATAAGGGTTTCCGTATGTTTGCTGAGCTTAAAGCCGAATCTTTCTGAAAATCTTATTGCCCTGAATGCCCTTGTGGGATCCTCTATGAAACTCAGATTGTGTATGACCCTTATGATTTTCTCTCT
>JAHILQ010000266.1 GCA_018896985.1 Nitrospinota bacterium | reverse complement strand
CGATTAATACAAAAGAAGAGGCGAAAGAATACCGCGCCAAAGGCGTTGACGGGATTGCAAGCGACAAGCCTGATGTTTTGTAATCTTGACACAATGCCTTAAACCCGCTATTGTAAAATCATAAGTATAAAAGGAGGCGCTTCGGGCAGTATCTTCCGGGCATGAAAGAAGTAGCTACGTTTAATATCGAATAGCGCCGCTTAAAGCCATGACATATTTATGAAAAAAAAACGCGTAGTATGCGCCGGAACGTTTGACCATTTTCACCCCGGGCATATTGATTTCCTGAAACAGGCGAAGGTTCTTGGAGATGAACTTGTTGTTATTGTTGCAAGGGATGAGAATGTCAAACGAATAAAAGGCATGATGCCTAAGCACAACGAATCACAGCGCAGGGAGAATGTTGAAAAAACCAGCATATCTGACAGGGTCATTCTCGGATACACGGATAAGGATATTTTCTTGATACTTGAAGAACTCAAGCCTGATATAATCGCACTCGGATACGACCAGCGCGTAAGCGAAGAGTCTGTAGTTAAAAGGCTTCCTCACTGCAAGGTCGTCAGGCTCAAGCCGTTCCATCCCGAGAAATACAAGTCGTCATATTTCAGAGCAAAGACAAGATAATTAAAAGGGCTCGCATTTGCGAGCCCTTTTAAACTAATCAGTTTTCTTTTTTAGAAGAAGAGTTTCTGGTTGATTAGAATACCCAATGCCACGAGCAGCGCATAGATTACCAGAGACTCTATCATAGCAAGACCGATAATGAGCACCAACTGAATCTTACCTAATGCGCCAGGGTTCCTTGCTACGCCTTCTGTTGCGCCCCTTATGCCGAAACCCATTCCAATGCCTGTGCCCAATGCTGCGAAGCCTATTGCAAGTCCTGCTCCCAATGCAGCCAATGCCTTAACATAAGAATCTCCATATGCTTCAGCCTTTGCCTCTTCTGCAAAAACAAATGGAGCAAACAGACAGACAAAGGTTAGAGCCATTAAAATTACAGAGACTATCTTTCTCATCACTTATTCCTCCTTTCTTCTAAAACTCGTATTTAATGTCCTTCTTCAATAGCGCCGGCAAGATATAGAGTGGTCAGAAGGGCAAAGACAAATGCCTGTATAAAACCTATGAGTGTGCCCAATGCGAGTACGAGCGTTGGAATTATCCATGGAACCAACATAGCAAGCACACCTAAGAGTATATGTTTTCCCATCATGTTTCCGAAAAGCCTGACAGATAGTGTAACTGGCCTTACGAGATGCCCGATAAATTCTATAAAAAACATCATTATCATCAAAGGCAGGGCGTAGAAAGACCTGATCGGACCCAGAAAGTGGTTTATATATTTGATCCCATGAACCTTTACGCCATAAAACTGATAGATAAGGAAAACAGGCACGGCCATAGATGCGGTCGTGTTTATATTGCCTGTAGGACAAGCAAATCCCGGGATGAGACCCATAAGATTGCAAATGAGTATAAACATGAATAATGTGCCGACCAAAGGGAAAAGAGTCCTGCCCCAGTGATGACCTATGTTTTCCTCTGTGAGTTTAAGAAATGTCTCAACAACAGACTCCATGACGTTTTGAACCCCTGTCGGCACCATTCTGAGAGAACGCCTGATAACAAGCGCTGTTGTTATAAGTATGACAGATGCAAGGATTGCGTAAGTAACATTATGGGGTATCTTGTTGGGATCAACAATCGCATCCATTAAAAGCACTTCGTGCATGCCAGCTGCCATAAAAGCCTCCTCTACGAGTCATAGACTACGGGGAAAATCGTTGGTATCTTAATTAAAATTCCAATCCAAAGTCAAGGATTTACTGGGGTATATGTTATATAAAAAATTTATGTCCCTATAATGCGCGCTGCAATAATTCTCTCTACCCTTGCGTAATCCTTGATAACAGAGATGTTTTTAAATGCATTGCCCTCGGCAATCTTGATAACATCTTCTGCCTGTGCTTCCCCGATTTCAAGAAAGATAACTCCACTTATCATCAGGTATCTTCGCGCCTCTGAAAGTATTGCCCTGTAATAATTGAACCCGTCCTCGCCTCCATCAAGCGCATTCCTCGGCTCCCACTTGTTTATTTCAGGCTGAAGATTCGGCATGTCACCGCTTCTGATATAAGGAGGGTTTGAGACAATCACATCAAAAGTGACGAGTGACGAGTGACGAGTGACGAGTTGCTTTATTGGTTCAAATAATGAACCCTTAAGAAATGTTACATTCTTTATAACGTTAAGCTCTGCATTCTCCTTCGCATACCTTATTGCATCTTTTGATATGTCAGTCCCGTATACATCGGCATCTGTAAAGTGTTTTGCTATTGCAAGCGCAAGGCACCCGCTTCCTGTGCAGAGGTCAAGAATCTTGAGTCTTGAGTCTTGAGTCTTGAGTTTTGAGTCTTCAATCCCTATTTTATTCCTAACTCTTAACTCATAACTCTTAACTCTTTTTATTGCTTCTTCTGCCAGCAATTCTGTCTCAGGCCTCGGAATAAGGACACCCTGCCCAACCTTTATCTTCAAGCCATGAAACTCTACAAAACCAAGGATATACTGAAGCGGCTCTCTTTTAGCCCTGCGCCTTAGAATCTCTCCGATATCTTT
>JAHILQ010000265.1 GCA_018896985.1 Nitrospinota bacterium | reverse complement strand
TGCAAACACAGCAGAGCGCGCATTCATATTAGGAACTAAACACCTGAAAAGTATTTAAATGTTTTGTATAAATCGTTCCAATTGCTGTATTTGAGGTTGATGTTGTTTTCATCTGACCGGTGGTTGTTGGAAGCGAACACCTTGTTTGCGTTAGTATTATCTAAAGATTGGTGTGGAGAGACAAAAAAGAGTGCAAGCAGACGGGGGGAAGACGAACGAATGTTTAAATGTCTGCAACCCATTAGGTGTTTCTGAGGTGAAAAGATTTTATGTCGCGCGGTATAAGTGGTAAAAAGAGAACAAAAACTAAGAAGAAGGGCGAGAAAAAGAAGGAGAAAAAGTAAAACAAAATGTAAGAAGAGGGCTGTGAAAAAGAAGAAGAAATAGAAGAAGTAAAAGAGGAAAAAGAAATAAAAGAGATAGAAAAAACGGAGCAGAAAAGTCTGGGAGAGTTTTGAAAAAAAGAAACAATATAGTGATATAATAAAATTCGTCCTCCACATGGGCTGAGGCGACCTAACGAGGCTCAAGGTGTGATTGCACAGTTGATAGGGCAGGATTGCAGTTGATGGGGCGGGAGATTATCGATAAATATTTTAGCGCACGGTTCTATGCTGTCTCCGCAAAATTTTATTTCTCCTCCAAACTCTCGTGAATAGTGCTGAACTGTTCCAATGCAGTTTCAAGATTTTCTGCGATGTCTCTTGCAAGCAAGTCTGGGTCTGGGAGACTTTCAGAATCCTCAAGGCTTTCATCTTTTAGCCAGAATATGTCAAGATTTACCTTATCTCGTTTCATCAATTCATCATAGGAATAAGAGCGCCATCTACCATTGGGGTTTTCTTCTGACCATGTAGGTTTGCGATTATGTCGATTCTGAGGGTTGTAGCATTGTGTGAACTCTTTTAGGTCTTCATACTTCAGGGGGTTGGTCTTTAATGTAAAGTGCTTGTTTGTTCTTAAATCATATATCCATAGTTTCTTTGTCCAAGGCTTTTCACTGGCAGGTTTTCTCTCAAAGAAAAGCACATTTGCCTTTACTCCCTGCGCATAAAATACTCCTGTAGGAAGTCTTAACAGGGTGTGAACATCACATTCATGAAGCAATTTTCTTCTTACAATCTCACCTGCACCTCCTTCAAAGAGAACATTATCAGGGATAACTATTCCACATCTTCCATTAATTTTTAGGATAGTTTTTACATGCTGAAGAAAATTTAATTGTTTATTAGAAGAAGTCGCCCAAAAATCAGGTCGTTCATAGATTAAACTTTCTCTATCTGTTTTTCCTTCACCATTCACTATCGTGATACTGCTTTTTTTTCCAAAAGGTGGATTTGTGAGAACCATCTCAAACCTTTCTCCTGAGTCAGAGGCAAGGCTATCTTTTCCACCTTCAATAGGACATTCTTCTCCACCGATACCGTGGAGATAAAGGTTCATTGTACATAATCTCGCTACATTGTCCACAATGTCTATCCCTTTGAAAGCATTATATTTAAGATGTTTTTTCTGGTCTTTATCGAGAGGATAATGCTTTGATATATAGTCATGTGTAGCAAGTAGAAAACCACCTGTACCGCAAGCAGGGTCACATATTGTCATCATCGGTTCAGGCTTCGTAACCTCTACCATCGCTTTGATAAGCGCTCTCGGTGTGAAATACTGACCTGCACCGCCTTTTACATCCTCTGCATTTTTCTGCAAAAGTCCTTCATAAATTTCACCTTTAACATCTATGTCCATACCAAGCCATACTTCTCCATCAATAAGCTTGATTAATCGTTTCAGGTATGCAGGGTTTTGTATTTTGTTCTGTGATTTTCTGAAGATAACACCAAGCATACCCCTTTCTTTACCAAGCGTTTCAAGAATATGTCGATAATGGACTTCAAGTGCGTCTCCGTCCTTTTCAAGGAGGCTCTGCCAGTCAAAATCACGAGGGATTGTTGAAGGTTTGTTAAATGGTGGTTTTGTCTGCTCATCAGCCATCTTCAAAAATAATAGATACGTTAATTGTTCTACATAGTCACCATAACTTACACCTTCATCTCTCAACACATTACAGTAGTTCCACACTCTTTGCACAATTGCAGATGTTTCACTTCCCATTTTACATCAACCCCGTATTTTTGTTTCTTCTTTTTATTTTCCCCTTTGTTTTTCTTACCTTCTCTAATTTTTCCTTCTCTTTCTTTATCCTCTCAAGCAACACACTCGCAGGTTCATCAGTCGGGTCTTGAGGCACAAGTCTACCTTCAAAGGCAGTTTTGAGAATAGATTGTCTGAGTCTTTCTGCTTGAGTAAGTGCTTTATCTACGATTTCTTGGACCTTATCAGCAGAGGAAAAGTGCGTTTCAATTGTATCAACAATTAATTGCTGTTCTTCGAGTGTTGTGGGTATGGGAATTTCAAATTCTCTCATTGCTTTAAGTCCAACATTCTTTATTGTGCTTCCTGTGGCAGTTTTATTAGCATAGTTAATGAACCGATTACTGGTGATACAGTATCTTACATATCTCTTGTCTATTGTATCTAAAACATTAAAATAACAAGCACTTTTACCAAGAATAACTTTTTCATTGTTATAGAATGCAGTATTGCCTAATGTGCCATTAATTGATACAAAAATAGTTCTTTTATTTAATGGCTTCTTATATTTCTCGTACTCTTCAATGGTAACTCGTTTAGTATTTTCCTTTATCTCAATTTTACCATTTGATAGATTATTTCCATTGATAAAGAAATAATTGCCAATATCAGAATATTTTGGAGTGCCGTGTAACCCATCGCCTAAAACAGAAGTAATTTCTTTTATTTCTTTCCATTTCCAATTATTCGGCAATTCTCCATCTTTTATATTCTCATTAGTAAACTTACCATTAAAAGCATGTTTCAATACCGACTGTCGGTATCGTTTTAACTGTGTTTTAATTTTTTTTAGTGCTTCAACACCCGCATCCCGTTTTGTAAAAAGCTCTTCAATTTTGGCAACAATGCAGTTTTGTTCTGGGAGAGGTGGGAGTGGAAAGGGTAGGATTTCAAATTTACTCTTATTTAGGATGGGCAATGTTGTTGCTGAGGCTTTATCAATAATGCTTTTTTGAAATTTTGGTGAAATACACATGAAATATATGAACTCAGGTAGTATATTTTTGTTTGGAATCAACGCATTTATTTGCTGATTAGAAGCGCCTTCAACTCTAACAAAGCCTGTTTTACCAATCGTAGCACCAATACAAGTTACCAGAATGCTTTTTTCTGGTAATAATCTCGCATGTTTAATGCCCTCATCTGACAAAGCATCTTTAGATTCTCTAACATAATAGCCTGTATTTAAATCAGTAGGTTTGAAGAATGGATAAGCTTCACCATAATATTCTTTCTTACTTTTACAAGGAGTTGTTCCAGTTACTATTTCGCCAAGTTCCCCCAGCTTCGTCCACACCCAGCCTTTTGGGAGTTCATACAACTCCATCACTGTTCCTCCTTGATCACAAACATGATTAAGAGGCACTCATCACCTTCATCTAATGGAACCTTTACCAGAGTTATATGTGCTTCATCGCTCAATTCTTTCGCAATTTTTTTCTCCAAACTGTTAACTCTGTCGCTGCTGAACTTGC
>JAHILQ010000264.1 GCA_018896985.1 Nitrospinota bacterium | reverse complement strand
TTCCCTATCTCACCCCTTTTTATAACAGATTCCACATTTGCAAGTAAGATTG
Source organism: Nitrospinota bacterium (assembly GCA_018896985.1). GTDB lineage: Bacteria > Nitrospirota > Thermodesulfovibrionia > Thermodesulfovibrionales > UBA1546 > UBA1546. The sequence continues at coordinate 2,996 of JAHILQ010000264.1, read as the reverse complement.
CAGGATTATCCAATCTACCGCGTATAATCCTGGTATCTTCAAGGACAGCAATGTCTGTATAACCGCCGGTAAGTCCTACAGCCTGAACCGCAGTAAGTCCCTCCGAGAATGAATATGCACCGGGATTCTTGACCTCACCGAATACGAAAATCATATCTCTAATATCTTTAGTGCTCGGCACATATACCCTGTCGCCTGCTATAATCTCAGGGTCATTTTCGATCTCACCTTCTGAGAAAAATGCAAAAATATTGATGTTTAATGTTGTTCCGTCTTTTCTCTGTATGCGTATATCTTTAAGGTTTGCATCAGGAGAATGCCCTCCAGCCGTAACAAGCAGTTCAAACAGCGTTGTCTTACCCCTGAGATAGTATATACCGGCTCTTCGCTGTATTTAAATGCCTTTTCAAGGATAAGCTCTATAAGACGTTTTTTCATTGTGATTGAAAATACAACAAATGCAAAAGGTTGTCAATGTCCGAGCTGATTTTTATTTAAACTATCGGTAAAATATGTAATTATGAAATTTGAATTATTGAGCAAAGATGCAAATGCACGCTTGGGCGTCATAACCACAAAGCGCGGTGTTATCAACACTCCTGCATTTATGCCTGTGGGAACGCAGGCAACTGTAAAGGCAATGTCTCCTGAAGAACTCAAGGAAATAGGCGCAGAGATTATCCTCTGCAATACATATCATCTTTATCTAAGGCCGGGGCATAAAACAATAGCATCACTTGGAGGGCTGCATAAATTCATGAACTGGGACAAGCCCATATTAACCGACAGCGGCGGTTTTCAGGTCTTCAGCCTCTCGGCGCTGAGAAGCATAAATGAAAAGGGCGTTCACTTCAGGTCTCACCTTGACGGCTCAATGCACTTTATCGGGCCTGATGAGGCAATGGAGATTCAGTCTGACCTCGGCTCTGATATCTGCATGGCATTTGATGAATGCACGTCTTATCCTGCATCTTATGAGTATGCGGTTAAATCACTTGAACTGACCACGAAATGGGCAAGGGGGTGTAAAGAGTTTATGAGTTCAGAGTTAAGAGTTAAGAGTCCAGTGAATTCAATAACTCAAAACTCCAAACTCCAAACTCCCAATTTGTTCGGGATAATTCAGGGAGGAATTTATAAAGACCTCCGCAAAAGAAGCCTTGAAGAACTTGTTGAGATAGGGTTTGACGGATATGCATCCGGCGGCTTGAGCGTTGGAGAGCCGAAAGAAGAAATGCATGAAATAATAAATTTTATTGCTCCGCTTATGCCTGAAGACAAACCGAGGTATCTTATGGGAATAGGCGATCTGAAAGATATGCTTATTGCAGTTGAAGCAGGATTTGATATGTTCGACTGCGTAATGCCCACAAGGAATGCAAGGAACGGCACGCTTTTTACAAGCAGTGGAAGAATCAGCATCAAGAGGACAGAATACAAAGCTGATAATTCTCCACTTGATGAAAACTGCGGGTGCTATGCGTGCAGGAATTTCTCAAAGGCATATCTGAGGCATCTTTTCCTCGCAAAGGAGATACTTTCAATGAGGCTGAACACAATACATAATCTTTATTTTTATATAGACTTTTTCAGAAAAATGCGGGATGCTATTAAGGGGGAAAAATTCAGAGAGTTCAGGGAAAAATGGGAAACGTTGCTCCAGTAAATAATGCGCCTCAGATAAGAAAAGTCCTCATCTTCACTCTTATCCTTAATTTATTAGTTTCTCTTGCAAAGGTTATATACGGTTACATAAGCAATTCAATTGCAATGGTATCAGACGGATTTCATTCATTCTTCGACGGCGTTTCAAACATAGTCGGCTTAATAGGCATCTGGATAGCATCTCACCCACCTGATGAAAGACACCCCTATGGCCATAAAAAATATGAAACGCTTTTTACAGTCATTATAGCTGTAATGATATTTACTGCCTGTTTCCAGATAATAAGACAGGTATATCATTCTATTGTTGAGAATCACAGAACAGAGGTCACGACAGTAAGTTTTGCTGTGATGCTGATAACTATGTGCATAAATATATTTGTGGCGAGATATGAATCAAGGAAAGGGAAAGAACTTAAGAGCGAGTTTCTGGCAGCCGATGCCATGCACACAAAAAGCGACATATTAGCCTCTATTGCTGTTATTGCAAGCCTTATCCTTACAAAAGCAGGTTATCGTTTTGCGGATGCGATTGTCGGAATCGTGATAACATTTTTTATAGCAAGGATTGGCTATGAAATCATTAAAAGGGCATCTGACGTGCTTGTTGATACAATCTGCATCGACACATCAGCGATTGAATCTATTATAAACAGTGTTGAAGGAGTAAAAGGATGCCATGACATAAGGACAAGGGGCACTGAGCACGCAATAAATCTTGATTTGCATATACTTGTCGATCCGAAAATATCTGCTGAGGAGGCACATAAGATTGCCGACTCTGTTGAAGAAAAGATTAAGGGCAGTTTTCCGGCAGTTACCGACATCGTTGTCCATATAGAGCCTGAAGGAAACGACTGCAAATGAATTTTACCAGCACAGGCACAGGAGAAGAGCTAATTGTCACAAAAATATTCTAAAATATCTGTTATGAAAGCCAAAAAGAATCTTATAGTTGTAGGCGACAGGGTTTTGATAGAGCCTGATGAGAAAGGAGACAGAACCAGCACAGGACTTTATCTTCCGCCCACGGTGAAAGAAAAAGACAAAGTTCAGGGAGGGTATGTTATAAAAATTGGCCCGGGCTATCCTGTCCATGACCCAAATGTAATTTTTGAAGAGCCGTGGTCTGCAAAAAAGAAACAGGAATTAAAATACATACCTTTGCAGGCGGCAGAAGGCGATTATGCAATCTTTCTTAAAGATGCCGCAGTAGAGATAGAGTTTGAAGACAAAAAATACCTTATCGTTCCCCATTCTGCCATACTTACACTGGTCAGAACGGATATTGTGGAAGAGCAGGAGTAATGACAAATATATTATTTATTATT
>JAHILQ010000263.1 GCA_018896985.1 Nitrospinota bacterium | reverse complement strand
TTGCCTCATCCGTAGAGCCCTGGCTTGTTATCTCTTTAACGCCTATCTGAATCGCCTTTGAGAGTTCAAATATCTGCGCCTCAAATGCCTTATGCAGCGCCTTCTCGGATTGTGAATACAGAACCAGAAGAATTGACGTGAGGATAAAGCTCAGAAATATCATCATCAGGATGAGCTTTTTATTCAGAGAAAGGCCGAGAAAAAAATCTTTTAGCATGCATTTAGCTTATCAGGTATGGAAATTGGAAATCAAGCAGTGGTTTGCTTGCTACTTTCTTAGGCAAAATGATATATTGCCCTATATATTATTTGAGATTAAAAGGAGAAAATATATGGGAAAAGAAGAGGCGCTTAAGGCACAACTTATTCAATCAATCATAAATTATGTAAGGGCAAATCATGCTGATGCGATAGATAAGGCATATGCATATTTCTGGGATGAGAAAAATCCTGATGAATTCCTTAGCGGGAATGCCCTCTACATAGGATTTGTAAATTTTGAGGACTGGCTCATTTTTGATTACAAAGCCAATGATGCCGGAGAGGCTTTTATTGACCTCTACATAAAGAATTCCACAGGATTAAAAGACGGCGAACTTACGCTCCTGAATAAAATAAAAGGCTCCTTATTGAGCCTCTATGAAGCAGTCTCAGTTTCCAAGGATAAGAGGGCGCTGCTTAAAGACCTGCTTATGGGAGGAGAAGTCTCTATGAAGGACAAGATATTAACAAAAGGCCTGAAAAAAGGCGATATGTTCGCGGCAAGGCTTTTGCCTCTTGACAATGGACATGCCATGAGCGGAAGCGTTTATCCGTTCAGGGCAGAGGATAAAAAAGCTGTTCTTGATTATGTGAACAGGATGTTCAGGAGATACACAAAGAACGAAAATCCAGATGGGACGATGAAGGATTTTCTCAGGGATTACGGTGATGTATTTAATATGGCATGGATAAGGATTATAACGGGTTAGTTTTTTAAAAAGACAAATGGCATATAGGTAAAAAGAGGGAGGCGGGGTTATTCAACATATTCTCTTGCTCTGTGATAAAATAGTTTCAAAAGAAGGATTTGTATGTTCCGAGATATAAAAGATTCAGAAATATTTACAAGCTTGGCAGATTTTTTTGGGAAAAAGTCTGAAGTTTTGCTTGTTTTTCTCTTCGGATCCGCAGCAAGTAGGAAAATGGCAGAAGGAAGCGACATAGATATTGGAATCCTTTTTGAATCCCAGCCTGATGTTTATGAGATTAATAAACTGGAAAGTGAATTGAATGCAATATTTAAAAGAGACATTGATATTGCTGTCTTAAATTCTGCTTCGCCTATTTTAAAGATGCAGGTTTTGAAAAATGGTGTTTTGGTTTTTGCAAAAGATAAAAAGATTTATAACCAATTTTATGTGGATGCAATCAATCAATATGATGATTTAAAACAGACGAGGAAGATATGTGAGGATAATATTCTGAAAGGAAGAATATATGCCTGATAAGGATGTTGTTTTTGCAAAAGCTGCTTCTATCCAAAAGTGTCTTAGACGAATAAAGGAAGTAACAGGGTTAAATCCTGATTCCCTTGATGAAATGAACAAACAGGACATTTTTGTATTAAATCTCCAAAGGGCTGTGCAATCTGCCATTGACCTTGCAGCTCATATTATTGCCTCGGAAGGATTAGGTGTTCCAGATACTATCAAGGATAATTTTGTACAGCTTGAACAAGCAGGAATCATCAGTAAAGATTTATCTAAAAAGATGCAGTCAATGGTCGGCTTCAGAAATATTGCAATCCATGACTATCAGGCGATAAATGTTGAGATTCTGAAAACCATTCTTGTCAAACATCTTAAAGACCTCGAAGACTTTTATGCAGTTATCCTTGTGCATTTTAATTTTGCAAAGCAGTAGAGGATAGTAGTGAGGGGGGTGGGGTTATGAAAAGACTTAGGTGACTCAAAGGCTTTAGTTTCTTTAATCAGTGTAACCTTTGTCCTGTTTTTGAGCGTAATGATGACAAGGCATGCGATGGCTTTATTAAACCTTAATATCGTGTTAAAATCTGGAGGAAGACAATGAAAAATAGCATGAAGTATATTAGTGGAACAGAAAAAAACACCTTAAAACAGTTTGTAGGTCTCATGCGTGCCACATTGGGTAAAAACCTGATTAGAATAGAACTTTTTGGTTCCAGGGCGAGGGGCGATTATTCAAAGGGGTCAGACATAGATATTCTTATTATCGTTAAGGAGAGGACAATAGACGTTATGGATAAGATTGCCGAAATTACCGCAGAACTGAATCTGGAATACAATTTATCCATCTCACCTGTTGTTTTTAGTGAATATGAATATA
>JAHILQ010000262.1 GCA_018896985.1 Nitrospinota bacterium | reverse complement strand
GATGCGCATAATTTTATGCAGGCAGCCTTTGTGAATTGCATCATGGCATAAGATAATTCCTGTTGTATCTAAAGACTTTGAAGGCATCTATGCCCCTGTGCTTTAAGGTTAATTGCATTTTTCGGGTTATTTTAATCCCAGCACATCCTGCATGTCATAAAGCCCTGCCTGTTTCCCTGAGACCCAGATTGCAGCCTTTAATGCGCCCCGCGCAAATATATCTCTGCTTGATGCCTTGTGCGTTATCTCTATTCTCTCTCCGAGCCCTCCGAATATGACAGTATGTTCTCCGACAATGTCACCTGCGCGTATTGTCTGTATGCCGATCTCTTTCTTTGTCCTCTCGCCTATAATCCCCTTCCGTGCGTAAACCGCCACTTCATCAAGATTCCTGTTTACCGCATCAGCAATAACCTGCGCCATCTTTAATGCAGTTCCGCTCGGAGCGTCTTTTTTTAATCTGTGATGTGATTCAACAATCTCTATATCATATTCATCGCCTAAGACCCTTGCCACGTCCTGTAATATTTTCAGGAGCAGATTTACGCCAGTACTCATATTGGATGCCACTACGCATGGGATGTTTTTTGACAGGATTTCAATTTCCTTTATCTCATCCTTTGACAGTCCTGTTGTGCCTATGACCATAGCCTTTCCTTTTTTTGATGCGAGCCTGATATTCTCCATTGTAGAGGCAGGCGATGTAAAATCAATTATCACATCTGCATTGTCAATAACGCTTTCAAGGCTGTCTGAGAGCTTCACACCTGTTTCACCTATGCCTGTGATTGTCCCGAGGTCTTTCCCTGTTGCAGAATGCCCCTTCTTTTCAAACGCCCCTGCAAGTCTCAATTCAGGATACTCTTTTGAAAGCGCTGTAATCCTGCTTCCCATTCTTCCTGCCGCTCCAGCGACTGCTATCTTTATCATAAAAACCTCCTTGATTTTCAGGGATTGCCGAGAATCCATTTTACTGCTTCATCCAAGTCCTTTGCAACATAATCCGCATTGGATGATTCAGCGCCCTGTCCTGTCAGGACAAGAATGCTTTTTGCGCCTGCTAATTTTGCAATAAGCATATCAAGTTCTTTATCTCCGATTACATAGGATTGTTTAAGGTTAATACTGTGCTGTGCCCTTGCCTTTAGAATCATTTCAGGCTCGGGTTTTCTGCATGGGCAATGTTCATCCGGGCGGTGAGGGCAGTAATAAAAATCATCAAAGCAGTATTGCTCTATAAAGATATTGTTGACCTCTCTTGTGAATTTCTCATCAACGATTCCCCTTGCAATACCCGACTGGTTACTGACTCCGATTAGTTTGTATCCTTTATCTTTGAGCCGCATCAGCCCTGCAACCTCTTTAAATATTTCCAGATTGTCAAAGCTGTTCAGGTATCCTGCATCTTTGCACAATGTGCCGTCCCTGTCAAAAAAAACGGCCTTGTTTTTTGGGATAAAACGCTCTATAGCATCAAAAACCTCGTCAGATGTTATAGCGTCCATGCAGTCCATCTTATTCCTGTCGCATGTTCTTTTAAAGCAGGGACTGCAGTCAGTATTTTTTCTGATTACTGTGTTTCCTATACCTACAGGACCTGTCAACTCAGGATCCGTTGAACCGAATATAGCTACCAGTGGAGTTCTGACAGCATAACCAATATGCATCGGCCCTGAGTCGTTTGTAAGAAAGACATCGCACTCAGATATGAGGGATGATAGTTCTCTGAGGCTTGTCTTTCCAGCCTTATTTAGAATTTGAGATTTGAGATTTGAAATCTGAGATTTAGAAGTTATTTCTTCTGCTATTCCTGTTTCTGATTGCCCTCCGAAGATGACGACACTTCCATCCATGTCTGAGATTATTTTCCTTGAGACCTCTGCAAACTTCTCAGGCTGCCATCTCTTTGTTGAACCGTAGGAAGCTCCCGGGTTGATACCGATAACAGGTCTTTTCAGTCCCTTCAGGATATTCCTTGCACTGATTCTCTCGTTGAGAGATAAATAGATATAAGGCAAAGAAAATTCAGCATCTATGCCTGCCTGCCGGAGAATATTCAGGTAATATTCTATGTGATGCATCTTTCTGTCATCATTATTAAAAGGAATTGAATCTGTGAGGAGAAAGCCTCTCCAATCCCGGTTATAACCTATCCTCTGCGGTATGCCTGAGAGGAAGGCGATTAACGCGGCATCAAATGCGTTCTGAAAAAGTATTGAACTGCAGAAACTTTTTGTTTTAAGAACTGAAGATAGTCTGAATTTACCGCTTATGCTGGTGTATTTATCTTCATAGAGAATAATGTCATCTATAAAAGGGTTTTTTTCAAAGAGAGGCGCAACCCATGGTTTAACAAGAAGGGATATCTTAGTATCCGGCAATTCCTTTCTCAGCGCCCTGAGCGCCGGCATTGTCATCACAGCGTCTCCAATCCAGTTGACGCCTCTTACCAGCAGATTTTTGCAGGTTTTGTCAAACATGATTTAGTTTAACATTTTAGTAATCCTGAAAAAAACTTAAGCTTAAGAAGGAATGAGGAATTGAGTTTTGAGTGGTTTTTGTGAAATAATGGATAATATACAATGAAAATCTGCGAGATATTTACAAGCATACAGGGCGAATCAT
>JAHILQ010000261.1 GCA_018896985.1 Nitrospinota bacterium | reverse complement strand
CACTATTATCGGCGCAAGACCCAATGAAGGTTCATCAAGGAGAAGGAGTTTCGGGTCTGACATCAATGCCCTTGATATTGCAAGCATCTGCTGCTCTCCGCCGCTCAGGGTGCCTCCCAATTGTCTCTCACGCTCCTTCAGGACAGGGAACATTTCAAATATCTTATCATACTGCCTTTTTAACTTTTCACTTTTAACTCTTAACTTTGAACTTTTCGTATACGCTCCCATCTCAAGATTTTCCTTTACAGTGAGCTTAGGGAATATCCTCCTTCCTTCAGGCACATGGCTTATCCCCATCTCAACAATGCTGTGAGGCGGTATATCGGAGATGTCACTTCCAATAAAAGATATTGTTCCTGACTTAGGCTTTAATATGCCGGATATGGTCATAAGCGTCGTGGATTTTCCCGCGCCGTTGCTTCCGATAAGGCATACTATTTCACCATGATTTACTTTCAGCGTAATGCCTTTTAGCGCCTCTATCGGGCCGTAAAATGTGCGTAGGTCATTAAGCTCTAACATATTTCACCATATAAAGGCAGAAAGGGAATTGTCTTCGAGTGGATTTTTTTGCCGATATTCCGATGGTAGTTAATAGACCCCCAAAATGCACTACGTATGGACATGGATGACTGAAAAGTATTTTGCAGCAACACCTTTAACATGCCATAATCAATTCTTGATCTGCATGGAATTATCCAATAGACTATTGAGAATTGCATTATGGCATCTGATAAAATCATGTTGAAATCAAAAGACTTTGAAGGCGTCCATGTCCATAGATAATTCAAATGCATTAGTGTTCCTTTCCAAGATACGCCTCTATAACCATCGGATTTTTCCTTATCTCCTCCGGAGCGCCTTCTGCAATCTTCACGCCGTGGTCAAGGACAACAATATTCTCCGAAATCCCCATTACAACCTTCATATCATGTTCTATAAGAATTATCGTCTTGCCGAGTCCCTGAAGCTTTTTAATGAGCGCCATCATCGCTCCGGTTTCCTGAGGATTCATGCCTGCCGTGGGCTCATCAAGAAGAATGAGCCTCGGCTCTGTTGCAATCGCCCTCGCTATTTCAAGCCTCTTCTGGCTTCCGTATGGAAGACTGCCTGCAATAGTGTCAGAATATGCCTCCAGACCAACGAGTTCAAGATATTCAAGCGCCTTTTCCTTTATTGTCTTTTCTTCGTTCCTGAAGCTGTTGCTCCTGATTATTGCTGACAGGAGTCCTGACTGTGTCCTGCAGTGCTGCGATACCATAACATTCTCAATGACAGTCATCTCCTTAAATAGCCTTATATTCTGAAATGTCCTTGCTACACCGAGCTTCACAATACTGTCAGGCTTAAGACCTGTTATCTCCCTGTCAAAAAAACTTATCGCTCCCTTTGTCGGCCGGGTTATTCCTGTAAGACAGTTAAAGAGTGTTGTCTTCCCTGCGCCATTAGGGCCGATGATGCTCATTATAGAGCCTTCCTTAGCCCTGAACCTAACTTCCTCTATCGCTCTTATTCCGCCAAAATGTTTTGTGAGATCCCTAACCTCTAAAAGATACACCCTTCCCTCCCATCAACCCCTGCGGCCTGAATATCATAAGCATGACAAGCCCGCTTCCAAGCGCAAGCATGCGGTATAACTGAACTTCTCTGAGCATCTCAGGGAGCATAACGAGTATTATTGCGCCTAATATTACACCCGGGATGCTTCCCAGCCCTCCGAGTATAACCATGCAGAGTATCAGGACAGACTCCATGAATGTGAAACTCTCCGGAGATACAAACTGCATCTTAGCGGCAAAGAGAACTCCTGCAAGCCCTGCCCAGAATGCGCCGAATGCAAACGCATAAAGTTTGTATGCTGTTGTATTTATCCCTATGGAAGATGACGCAATCTCGTCCTCCCTTATCGCTATCCATGCCCTTCCAATCCTTGATGCAGATACCCTTCTTATTATGAATACAGCAAGCAGCACAAATATAATGATGAAATAATAGAAATGGCCCAGTTTGCTTATATACATTCCGAAAATATGCGGCGGCTCAATCCCGCCGATTCCGTTCGGCCCCTTAGTAAAAGAATCCCAGTTATTCAGTACAAGCCTCACAATTTCTCCAAAGCCGAGAGTCACTAT
>JAHILQ010000260.1 GCA_018896985.1 Nitrospinota bacterium | reverse complement strand
TCCAACGAAGGCGATGTGGTGGCAGATTTCTTTTGCGGCGGGGGGACAACCCTTGCAGTTGCGCAGAGGCTTAACCGTCGTTGGATTGGCTCTGATCAATCAAGGATTGCGGTTGCTATAACAGCCGACAGAATCACAAGGCTTGTAGAAGAAAAAATTGGCAAGCTTTTCCCTGTGCCTGACTTTACCGTTGAACACTGGGGAATATATGAGGTGCCGGGGCTTGGAAGTCTGAGGCCTGAACAGTTCAGGGAGTTTGTGATAAAGGCTTATAATGGAAGGGTGGACAACACTGGAAGCAAATACATTCACGGCATTAAGGGCGGAGTGCCTATCTATGTAGGAAGTCCTGATTATAAATCGAGGCTTGATAAGGATGAAGTTGTTGAATTTGCAAAAGCTATTCTGACTGAGAGAAAAAGAAACCACGGGATTATGCTTGCATGGAATTTCTCAAGGCTCGCAAAACAGGCAGCCGAAAAGCTTGCGGCAAGGGAGAATGTGAGGCTTGATTTTGTCAGGCTTGAGATGGTGAATATAGAATCGCCTGAATTCAGAAAGCATGTGGTGGAAAAGCATCCCGATTATGACAATCTCTTAACTTTTGTTCAGCCTCCGGAGATCAGGGTCGGCATAAAACGCCTTGCGCCGCTAACCTATCAATTTGATGTGGCTGAATCTCTTAGCCTTAATCCTGAAGGAAAGATAATCAATGTTCAGTGGGACTTTGATTACAGAAGCCGCTTTAGCTCAACTCCGGGATTTTCTTTCATAAGAGGGAAAAACAAAGAGCCAGTCCTTGCAGTTCCCTTTAAATTTGAAAAGGCAGGCAAAAAGAAAATCGCCTGTCGTGTTCAGGACGACCAGGGCGGGGAGTCAACATGGATTGATGAATTGGAGGTAAGATAAACATTATGGAAAAAGTAGATGTAGATAATGAGTTCAAAGAGATTTTAAAAAAGCATAATGGCGCAAAATTCTATCCGGCTGACCTTCATATTCATACTCCAAAATGGCATGGATTTTCTTTGACTTCAAAGCTGGGAAGAAATGACAAAGATGTCATTTCAAAATTGTATATTGAAAAAGCCGTAAAAGAAGGTTTGAAGATTCTGGGAATTACTGAACATAACGACGTTGAATGGATTGAACATATCAGGAAAGAGGCAGAACAAGCGGGAATAATTATATTTCCGGGTTTTGAGATTACGACTGACAGCGGTAAGGACGGGATACATCTGATTTGCCTTTTTGACCCTGTAACTGATTCCAGAGAACTCGATCATCTGTTATCTCAGATCGGGTTAACCCCATCAGAACGATTTAATCCTGATAAAACACCAAGGGCATTTAACAAAGGAGTGAATGATGTTATTGAAATTGTAAAAAATAAAGGAGGCATATGTATAGCGCCTCATGTCTTCAATGATAATGGATTATTGAAGCAAGCTGAAGGCCAAATTCGCATGGATATTTTTAGAAACGAAAGCTTATTTGCGGTAGAGATTCCTTCTGGAAAATTGGAATTAACTGGATTTAACAATGAAGTAATACATAATAAAAAAGATAATTACAAGCGCAAACGACCTATTGCCTGCCTTAATTCCTCTGATGCGAAAAGTATTGATGAAATCGGCAAAAGAAGAACCTATATAAAATTATCCTCTTTTACAGTTGAGGGATTAAGAGAGGCGTTCATTGATTGGGAGTCACGTATAAAATTAAGTTCTGAAATGCCCTCAACACCTCCTCGTTTTTCAAGAATCATTGGGGCTTATTGGGAAGGAGGATTCTTAGACGGCATGAAATTTCATTTTAATGATAACCTCAACTGTATTATTGGCGGAAAGGGGACCGGTAAATCTACGGTTATTGAAACCCTGAGATATGTTTTTGATGTGAAACCAAAGTCTGAGAAATGCGAGGAGCAGTATAGAGATATTCTGAAAGAAGTTTTTAGAAGTGGTTCTAAAATAAGTGTTCTGGTGGAGTCACATGAGCCGACTTCCAAGCAGTATATTATCGAGCGCATATATCCTGAAAGCCCTGTAGTAAAAGAATTAGACGGGTCAGTCAGGTCTGACCTGAAACCTGCGGATATAATACGCGCGGAAGTCTATAGTCAAAAAGAGATTTATGAAATATCCAAGAGTTCTTCTTTCCATTTGGAGCTTCTTGATAGATTTATCGGCAAAGGGTTGGATAGTCTTAAAGAAAAGGAAAGGGATGTACTAAAGCTTTTAGAAGACAATAAAAATGACTTGCTAAGATTGCAAAGAACAGTTTTGTCCGCTGAGGAAAAGATAGCCAATCTGCCTTCCATAGAAGAAAAGATAAAAAGATATAAAGAGCTTGGCATTCAGGACAGGTTAAAGGAAAAGAGGTTATATACAAAAGAAGAACATATTTTGAAGCAGGGGATATCAAAAATTGAGAGATTAGAGAGATTGCTTAATGACTTCAGGCAGGACGTGGATCTTAATACAGACTTTTTAAAGCACACGGAGGAACTACCCAATAAGAATCTTTTGAATAATGCTGATAAAATCATTACAGAACTTCACAAACAAACAAAAGAATCATTAGAAAAATTGAATTTAGCCGTTCAAAAGGCAATTCAATTATATAAAGATGAAATTCTAAAACCATGGGAAGACCTCAACAGAAAACAAAATGAGACATACAGCCAAATACTCAGAGATTTGCAAAAAGAATTTGAATCCGTTGATCCTAATGAACTTATTCAGCTTGAACAAAAGATTGAGCAGTTGAGGCTGATAAAGGGCGAGAGGGATAAATATCAAAAAGAACTTAATAAGCTTATGGATGAAAGGGATAAAATGCTTATCGGTATTTCCGAGAACAGAGCGGAACAATTCAGGGCCAGGGACGGAATTATAAAAAAACTTAATGAGAAACTGAATGGCGCAGTTGAAGTTATTCTCGAATATCAAGGGGAAAAGGATAAATTTGTTGAAAGGTTAAAACTGCTGAAATCAAAGGCAAGAGAAGATCAATTAAATCGTATTATCTCGACAGATGGTTTTTCTCCTGTTGAATTTTCGAGGTCAGTAAGGCAGGGAGCGGACAAGCTCGCTGAACGATTCGGCATAAGTCCTGCTGCAGCTCAATCCTTGTCCAAGGCAATAACATTTGAGGAACTATTTAACCTCGAAATCTTTGATATAGCGACAAAGGCGATAATAAGATTAAATCTTGGATCAAAGGAGTCTCCAAAATATAGAGATATTCACCACCTTTCAGTCGGACAGAAGTGTACCGCCCTTCTCACATTGATATTGCTTGAAAATCCATTTCCTCTAATTATTGACCAGCCGGAAGATGATCTGGACAATGCCTTTATAGTGGATGATATTGTGAGCAAGCTGCGCAATGAAAAGGAGAAACGACAATTCATTATTGCCACTCATAATGCGAATATCCCGGTTCTCGGAGACGCCGAACTTATTGCAGCGATGACCGCCGACTGGAATAAAGCATCAATAAAAGACGGAGATTTTGGGTCTATTGACGAGGCAGGCATAAAGGAAGTCGTAAAAAATACGCTTGAAGGCGGCAGGCAGGCTTTTGATATGCGGAAAGAAAAATATGGTCTTTAAAACGATGGGAGAGGTTTGTTATGACAAAATTGGAAATCCTTGAAATAATTCAAAATGGCGAGAATTCCGGGGTTGAGTTTAAACGCGATGAAAGAGGCAATAGAGCTTTTAACGAGGACTTTGCGAAAGAAGTTACAGCATTCTCAAATTTAAAGGGCGGCAAAATTATCATCGGGATTGAAGACGACGGCGCAATAAGCGGTCTTGTTGATTCAAATTGTGAGGAATGGGTAATGAATATCTGCAGGACATTAGTTCGCCCCGGTGTCATTCCATATTATGAAGAAGTACAAATTGATAAAATAAAGCGAGTGGCTGTTGTTCATATAGACATGGGTTTCAGCAAAGCTTACTATGTAGAACGAGGGGAAAGACGCTCCTATTATATAAGAGTCGGCAGCACATCAAGAGAAGCTACGAGAGAGGAATTATCAAGACTGTTTCAGGAATCCGGCGCCTATCATTATGATGTCGCGCCGGTTCCTCAAACAACCTTTGAGGATTTGGATAAGGATAAGCTTGGAGAATTTTTTAAGCAAATGAAATTTGTAGATATTCAAAATATTTCAAAAGATGATTTAATCTACAAGTTGATAAATGCCGACATTATAAAAACTATGGATTACGGCAAGGCTGTAACTGTCGGCGGTTTATTGATTTTTGGAAAAAATCCCGAGAGACATTTACCTCAAAGCACAGTCACCTTTGTTCATTTTAAAGGCAATCATATCACAGGTGATTTGTTGGACAGGAAGGACATAACCGGGATATTGCCGGAGCTTATCGAAAAGACAGTGCACGTTATAAAACTAAATCTTGAACAAGCATCAACAATCAGAGGATTAAAAAGAATCGAAGCTGCGAAGTTCCCTGATGAAGTTTTAAGAGAAGTTGTTACAAATGCGGTGGCGCACAGGGATTACAGCATTTACGGCGCAAACATAAGGATATTCATGTTCGATGACCGCATTGAGTTCAGATCACCGGGTAAATTGCCGAACACTGTGACTATCGAAAAAATGAAGGAAGGATATTCTGTTGCAAGAAATCCGTTTATTGTCAAATATCTGCAGAATTTGCGCTTCATAGATAAAATCGGAAGCGGAATCCCAATGATATTGCAGAAAATGAAAATGCTCGAAGCGCCGGAACCTTTGCTTAAAGAAGAAGGCGAAGAATTTGTTTTAACGCTTTTTACTGGGAAATAAATGTTCAACGCCTTTAGGCAATATGAAAAAGAATATATAGACTGGATTCAGGGCGGTTATCCTGAGACGAATATCTTTACTCAGGATTTTATTGCTAATCTTTTAGAGCAGGATAGAAAAAATCGCCTATGGAGACATCAGGAGGAGGCGTTTTTAAGGACTGTTTATAGTTATGAAATCCTTGGCAGAAAAAATCTCCTTCTGAATATTGTTACAGGCGGTGGGAAGACCGCCATAATTGCGACGGTAATCGCATGGCTCCGGTCCTGTCATAACGTTCAATCCTTTCTCATAATGGTCCCTAATCTCATTGTAAGGGACAGGCTTGAAACTGACTTTAAGGATAAAAGCGTTTTCCGAAGGTTTAAGCTCTTTCCTCCCGGGCAAGAGCATCTTATAAATACTGTTGATCTCCATACGCTTGGAGACAAAAGCGGCCCGCAGGGGATGCTGGAATCCGGCATTATACTCGGTAATATCCAGCAGTTTTATCAGCATCATATTACAGGGCAGAGAAACCTTGCGTACATTAATCGCTATATCAACAATATCGCTGTTTTTAATGACGAGGCGCACAACACGCCTGCGCCTGAATATACGAATATCCTTGCCCATCTGTCGGAAAAGGCGAAATTCAGGCTTGACACAACCGCAACGCCTGACAGGGCGGATGGACAATCTCCAGATACGGAAATGATATTTGAATATGACATACAGGATGCCCTTGCAGAAGCGCCGCCGATTATAAAGTCGGTGGTTGTCTACCAGCCTGAAATATCATCAGTCCAGTTGACATATACAAACTCTGATACAGGTGAAAAGAGAACTATTGATGAGATGGACGAGGAGTTTGAAAAGATTGAAAGGGGCCTGACTGCAACACAGTGGGTTACTGATTATGATCCTATGAAAAAGCAGATAGCCGTTGCTCTGAACAGACTTGAGGAGCAAAAGAGAAGAGCAAAGGCAGTTGGAGAGAATAAATACAAGCCGATTCTCTTTGTTGTAGCTATTTGTATAAAGGATGCTGAGAGGGCTGTAAAGGTTTTTGAAGAAGATTTTGATCTAAAAGGCAAGGTGTTGCTTGTTACGGAAGACTCAGCAGATACTATTGTCGGCAAAAAGGCAAATGGTCAGCCATTAACCGCAAGAGAGGCTGTTAAAGAGGTTGGCTCGTTTAACAGTCCTTATGAAGCGGTGGTAAGTGTTTTGATGCTTAGGGAAGGATGGGACGTGCCGGAGGTATCCGCTATCCTGCTCTTAAGAAAATTTTCATCTCCAGTTTACGGCCAGCAGGTGATTGGCAGAGGGTTAAGAAGGAATTTAAGAGGAACAGAGGACCCTGAAATCTGCGCTGTAATTGATCATCCTAAGTTAAAGCATGATTGGCTCTGGGAAATGGTCAGGGCAAAAGTGAGAAGCGATGTTGGGCAGGCTGATCTTTTTGGAGACGAAGATCTACCGCCAAAAAGAAAGCCTCAGATTTTGATAAGGCCTGAAAACCTTATTGATATTCCCAATCCCGAAGGAGAAGAAGATGTTGACTTCAGCGATATTGAGGCCATGGAGGATACTACGACTGATTATCCTAACTGGAAAGAGGTCATAGGCGGTTTTAGCTATGACAGAAGCGAAATAGAGATAACACGGGTTAACCTTAGAGGAATCAAAGGAGTTTCTCTTGATGAAACAAGGCGACTCGAAATACATACGCCACCCGAAGTAACATCATCTGGAGGCAGTAATGAAGAAGGCAACGGAAATCTCATTGAAAAACTCAAACAGAATGTTCTTGATATGGGCATAGCGCTTCTTTATGAGGCAGGGATTGGTTCTCATGAGCGAGGGTATATGTATAATGTGCTTATGGATCATATCAGAGATAAAATGTTCAATGGAGAATCAGCAGGCTTTGCATCTAAAGAGGACTTGAAGTTAGCCCTCTTTAAATTGCCTGAGATTAGCAGAAATTTCAGCAGTCTGCCGGGGCTTGTTGAAAGCATCGTGAGGTATAGAGATGCCGGTTAATACACACTATGGAGATTTTGAAGGCCCTAAGAAAAGCCCTTATTCTATTGAACGATATGATTATGGATGGGAACTTGAACATATGAGGTTTCTTGAAAAAGATAAGATGGTTTCAAAATGGACAAAGAATCACGGCATTGAGATACCATATGTTACGGAAAGCGGGAATATAAGAAAATATCGCCCCGATTTTTTGATTCAACGTATTGATGGAACAAAAGAGATTCATGAGGTTAAGGGCAGACACTTACTCGAAAATCCTGATACATTGAGAAAGCGAGAAGCGGCTGAGAATTGGTGTAAGAGGCGGGGGATGCAGTTTATTTTGGTATCGAAGGAGACAAGATGAAAATTGGTTTTATCGGCGGCGGCAACATGGCAGAAGCGCTAATTAAAGGAATGATTCAAGATTCAAGATTCAAGATTCAAGATATATTTGTATCTGAGCCGAGGGAAGAGAGGAGAAAATACCTTGAGCAGGCTTATGGCGTCAAGACAACGCAGGACAATAAAGAAGTCGCCTCCTCATGCAATATAATAATCCTCGCGGTAAAGCCTCAAATTATGGGGCAGGTTCTTGAGGAGATAAAAAGCGCTGTAACAGATGATAAAACAGTTGTATCAATTGCAGCAGGCATAACACTTTCATACCTTCAGTCAAAGCTGAATACAAAAAAATTAATCAGAGTGATGCCAAACACCCCTGCCCTTGTTCACGAGGCTATGTCAGTCATGTCTCTGTGCGAATGCTTTTCCGATAAAGACATCAACCCTGTAAGGGAAATATTCATGTCCATAGGGAAAGTGCTCACGCTGCCTGAAAAATATATGAACGCAGTAACAGCGCTCTCGGGAAGCGGGCCTGCATTCATAGCTTTTTTCATTGAGGCAATG
>JAHILQ010000259.1 GCA_018896985.1 Nitrospinota bacterium | reverse complement strand
TCTAATATTTTTAAAGGTAAAACAGAGAAGAATAAAAGCCATACCCATTGGCATAGCTATTTTTAAATCAAAGACCGCTTGTGCTTAGATCGGGGTTGTTTTGAATCTTCCCTTTAAAGCCTATTATTATACTATCACTTCCGGCATTATAGTCAACAGGAGAATATAGGCAAAAATTGAGGTTTTTTGACTAATTTTAGGTGTAAAAATATCATTTAACCTCGAAAATCTCGTATATTCTTTATTTTGCTCTTTATTATGAGTATGAGTTCTAATTTCATATCTCACCATTAAAAAAATTGTTTGTCTTTTCGTGCCTTATAGTAGATGAAGATCCGTGCCCGGCAAAAACCTTTGTGTCCTGAGGCAGTGACATCAATCTCAAAAAAGACTTCTTAAGTTCATTCATGTCTCCGCCATAAAAATCAGTTCTCCCGACAGAGCCTGCAAACAAAGTATCTCCTGTAAATATAACATTTGCGCCATAAAGGCATATCCCGCCCGGACTGTGCCCCGGTGTATGAAAAATCTCAAATTTCAAATTCCCAATCTCTATCTTATCTCCCTCCCTAACAAACATATCGGGCTCAGGCAATGGTTCAAGTTCGTATCCCCAGAATGCAGCCTGATCTTTTGCGCCCCCATAAATCTCAAGTTCATCTTTATGAATCACTACCTTTGCACCTGTTTCACTTTTTATGTCAGCAACAGCCCCCACGTGGTCAAAATGAGCGTGGGTGCATACAATATATTTTACCTTGAGGTTATTTTCTTTTATGATTTCCATTATCCTGTCAGGCTCGTCTCCGGGATCTATAATCATCGCCTCCATTGTGTTATCATCTGCGATGATAAAGCAGTTTACTTCAAGCGGCCCTACCACAAGACTTTTTATGAGCATTTCATCACCTCTATCTAATTTTCTTTCTAACCAACCCAACAATATATTCCATTTCTTCACTCTTAAGCAGATAACTCATGAAAAAATAAATCGCAGAGCATAGTATTATAACACCCGATAGATAACCTGCCTTTTCCATGCTCCTGCCGCTTTCTTTCCATAGTTCTCCGTGAAGTAAAAACCAGCCTGCGGCACCCATGGCAACAGAGGCAAAAGCTATCTTTAAAAAAGATTTAATGATCCTTCTTGCTCCCAGGCGCTCCAATTTTTTCCTCAGAAAATAAAAAAGGAGAATAAAGTTCACAGTTGACGCAAGGGCAGTTGCAAGGGCAAGACCATTGTGTTTCAGTGGTTTCATCAGCATCAGGCTTAAGACAATATTAGTAATCACTGCGATAACAGCAACCTTTATCGGAGTTTTCGTGTCCTGCATGGAATAAAAACTTGCAGTCACAATCCTGACTCCGACTATTGCCCATATACCAAGGGAATAAAACAGAAGCGCATCAGCAGTTCCGGCTGTCGCGGCATAATCAAACTTTCCTCTCTGAAAAAGAATATTGACAATTGGCTCTCTTAATGCAATCAGCCCCGCCATTGCCGGAATCGTTATAAAAAAGAGCAGTCTCAGCGCAAACGAGAAATCATCCCTGAGCTTATCATAATCACCTTTGACAGCATGTTCCGACAGCGTGGGCAATACAGCCATCCCCATCGCAACTCCGAATATGCCGATAGGAAACTGGATAAGGCGCATTGAATAATATAGATATGTGATGCTTCCCGCAGCAAGGTATGACGCAAGGATTGTGCTTATAAAAATATTTATCTGTGCAACAGCCATTCCCATGGTTGCAGGAAGCATAAGAATAGACATCTTCTTAAGCCCGGGATGTCTTAAATCATACTCCGGCCTCATGCTATATCCGTTTTTTAAAAAAGACGGAATCTGAAAAGCAAACTGTACAAAACCTCCCAATGCAACACCTATTGCAACTGCGATAATAGGCTGTTCCATTTTTGAAGCAAGCGATATAACTGTGACGATTATCGAAACATTAAGCATTGCAGGCGCCAAAGCCGGAATAAAAAATATGCGCCTTGAATTTAATGCGCCCATAATAAGCGCCGCAAGACTGATGAATAAAAGAAAGGGGAACATTATTCGCGTGAGAAGAACAGTCAAGGAAAATTTCTCCGGCATACTTAAAAAACCCGGAGCTATTGCTGTAACAATTGAGGGAGCAAATATAATTCCGATTAGACAGATTAAACCGACAAATATCATTATAAAAGTAAATGTAATCCTTGCAAGTCTTTTTGCTTCATCTTTACCGTTCTTAGTCTGATACTCTGTCAGGACAGGTATGAACGCAGATGACATTGAGCCCTCTGCAAAAAGTTCCCTCAAAAGATTCGGAATCCTGAATGCAACAAAGAAGGTGTCTGAAAGTCCTGTTGCCCCGAAATAAACTGCAAGAATCATGTCTTTAACATAGCCGAGGACACGGCTGATAAATGTGGCCACGGACATAATGCCGGCAGCTTTGGTTATATTTCTTTTTTCGTCCATTCCGTTGTTTATTATCCCTTGACCGCTTTAACCTCTCTGATGCTTTCGGATTCACCGATTAGTATTACAGCATCTCCTGTTTCAATAAGAATCGCCAGCAGTATAAGAGCTGTCATAAGTCTTTTTATCATCTCATGGATTATAGCAAGAATGCATCTGAAAAAAGATATGGATAGGTTTGACTACAGAGGCAGGAGGTAGTATTCTCGCTCATTCTCGGTCGCCCAAGGCGACCTCCGAGGATTTTACCTCTCTATATACTTATTTTAACTGTATGACTATCGTCAAAATAAACCGCTCAAATGCCACCTCCTGCCTCATTACTTGCAGGTTAGTCGTAAATGAGTTGATTTGCAAAATACAAGACTCTTTCTATAAAATCCTTTCATGGGAATTTTAGATGAGATAGTTTCAAAGAAGAAAGGAAGGCTGGGCATCGCAAAGTCCGGCGTGTCTTTGAAGGGCATTAAATCAATGATTGCCGATGCTGGAAAACCAAGAGATTTCACAAGCGCAATAAAGCGGAATCATATTGAAAAAATAAAGCTCATTGCCGAGATAAAAAAGGCATCTCCGTCAAAGGGTGTTATAAGAGAAGACTTTGACCCGATCCAAATAGCCTCTGTCTACGAAAAAAAACAGGCGGGCGCAATTTCAGTGCTCACAGAAGAGGATTTTTTTCAGGGCAGGCTTGAATTCATTCCTTTAATAAAAAACATGACCACAAAACCATTGCTCAGAAAAGATTTTATATTTGATGAATACCAGATTTATGAGTCAAGGGTGAATGAGGCTGACGCAATACTTTTAATCGCTGCGATACTCAGTAAAAATCAGGC
>JAHILQ010000258.1 GCA_018896985.1 Nitrospinota bacterium | reverse complement strand
ATAGCGTTTATCGCGTTAGTCTTTGCGCTATAACGCCTTACGCTTAACGCACAACGAATATTGGAGGAACAATGCCAAACAGCATAAAGCTTTTGACAGGGAATTCTAACAGGAAGCTCGCAAATGAGGTTGCGGAATATCTCGGGATTCCTGTCTGTGATACGCTGATAACCACATTCAGCGACGGCGAGATCATGGTTCAGATAAACGAGAATGTAAGAGGCTCTGATATATTTGCGATTCAGTCAACATGCACCCCTGTAAATGATAATATTGTAGAACTCCTGCTTCTCATTGACGCATTGAAAAGGGCTTCGGCAGGAAGGATAACCGCGGTTATCCCTTACTACGGGTATGCAAGGCAGGACAGAAAGGTTCAGCCGAGGGTGCCTATATCCTCAAAACTGGTGGCTGACCTTATAACAGTGGCTGGCGCTAACAGGGTGCTGACAGTTGACCTCCATGCAGGACAGATACAGGGATTCTTCAATATACCTGTTGACCATCTTTATGCTTCGCCTGTTATCCTTGATTACATTAAAAAATGCAATATTAAGGACATTGTTATAGTTTCACCTGATGCAGGAGGCGTGGAGAGAGCAAGGGCATTTGCAAAAAGGCTTAATGCATCACTGGCGATTATAGACAAGAGGCGAGAGAGGGAAAATGAGTCTCAGATGATGAATGTAATAGGTGATGTGAAGGGGAAAAACACAATTATACTTGATGATATGATAGATACAGCAGGCACGATTACTCAGGCTGCATCTGCACTGAAGGAGAAGGGGGCAAAAAAGGTTCTGGCAGCATGCACGCACGCTGTACTTTCAGGGCCCGCGATAGACAGGATTAATAACTCAGTTATAGAGGAACTGATTGTAACAAACACAATACAGCTTGACAGCAAGCAGGAGAAATGCAAAAAGCTCACAGTCCTGAGCATAGCGCCTCTGCTTGCCGAGGCAATAAAAAGGATTCATGAAGAATCTTCAATAAGTTCGCTTTTTGTATAACCCCGAAATTTCTTCGGGGATAAAGGAGGAGCAGGATAAGATGGAAAGGGTTACACTAAATGTGGAAAAAAGGGATAAAGCAGGGAAAGGTATTGCGAGGGCGCTGAGAAGACAGGGCATGATACCTGCAATTATCTACAGGGGAGGCGGTTCACTGCCAATAGCAATATCAAAAAAGGCTATGGCTGAATTTATTGACTCTACGGCAGGCGAGCATACAGTTGTTAATCTTAAGTTTTCAGACGGCGACAGAAAACTGGCTATTCTCAAGGAATATCAGACAGACCCCTTAAAGGGAGATATCCTGCATACGGATTTTTTTGAGATATCTCTTACGGAAAAGGTGACTGTGAATGTCCGTATTGTGACTCATGGAGAGCCGATAGGCGTGAAGCGGGACGGCGGCATCCTGCAGCATGTGCTCAGGGAAATAGAAATAACGTGCCTGCCTGATAAGATACCGGGGCATCTTGAGGCTGACATATCAAAGCTTGAGATAGGCCAGTCCATTCATGTTAAAGACATCCAGGTGGGGGAGGGGATAGAGGTTCTTACCACACCTGATGAAATTATTGTGAATATTGTTGCTCCTGCTGTTGAGAAAGAGCCTGAGGCTCCTGCTGAGGGCATTGTTGCTGCTGCGCCTGAGATAGTAGAGCCGGAAGTAATAAAGAAAGGCAAGAAAGAAGAAAAGGAAGAGGCAGAAGGGAAAGCAGAGAAAAAATAATTGTGGGCTATAATCGGACTCGGCAATTATGGCAGTAAGTATTCAAAGACCAGGCACAACCTCGGTTTCATTGCGCTGGAGGCTGTTGCTGAGTCCTTTGATATAACCTTACAGGAAAAGAAAGAATATATTGCAGGCAGAGGCTCTATTGCAGGACATGACGTTCTGCTCATAGAGCCTCTGACTTTTATGAACCTGAGCGGCATTGCCGTAAAAGATGTTCTCAGGAAATTTAATGTCACTTCTGAAAACTTGATAGTAATCCATGACGACCTTGACATGGACACAGGAAAGCTCAAGATAAAACGGAACGGCTCCGCAGGCGGACACAGAGGCGTTGAGTCAATAATCCAGAGCATCGGCACAAAAGAATTTATCAGGGTCAAGATAGGGATAGGGAGGGAGCCCGGAATATCTCCTGAAACCTATGTCCTCAAAAAATTCCGGAAAGACGAACTCCCCATAATTAAAGATGTCATTGAACGCGCAGTTGATGCTGTCACTGCGATTGTCTCAGGCGGCGTTACAAAGGCGATGAATAAGTTCAACTCCTGATAGATGCAGGTTGGACTGAGACAGCCGTTTTGAAAACCCCATCTTGCATTTTCCACTGTGGATTGAGGGGAGGGGAGAGACAAGGCAGCGCTCAAATAATTGTCTTGAATGTGCTAAAATAGCATTAAAGATTGGAGGTGGATTTTGATGAATATATCCGTAAGAATTGAGATATTTAAAGAAGGAGATGTTTATGTAGCATTATCGCCTGAATTAAATGTCTCCAGTTTTGGGGAAACTGTTGATGAAGCAAAGAAATCCTTCAAAGAGGCTGTCGAGGCTTTTGTTGAAGAATGCCAGACTATGGGTACACTTGAAGAAGTTCTGGAAGAGTCAGGCTTTTCAAGGATTAATAATTCATGGGAATCAAGAAAGCCTATTATAGAAGAAAATCTTGCCCTCGCTGTATAAGACATGCCCGACCATAAAATTATCCCTGTCCATTATGAAACCCTAATAAAGATATTCGAACTCGACGGTTTTGCCGTCAAAAGAAAAAAAGGTAAAGTAACAATTTGAAGGAGTCACTTTCTCCGGCGGATTGGGGGAGAGGGGAAGGGCGAGGCGGGTATTTTTACATTTTATTTATAGAAAGTTCGTATGATGTAGGAATGTGTCCCGAATGGCAAATGCCTGATGTGACAGATTTCACAGCGCTCTCATGCGGATACGATGTTCTTCAACGACCGAGAAATGACCGACCCAATCGGAACGTGACTCTATAGCTGTAACGACGGCATTAGCAACAAATGAAGATGAAGGAGCAGATATACGAAATAAAATGATGCCGCATTTCGCAGGAAGGTGTGCACGAAACGCTAAATCCCCAAAGTCCTTATCGAAGGTGATTAGTATCCGTCCTTCGGCAACCGCT
>JAHILQ010000257.1 GCA_018896985.1 Nitrospinota bacterium | reverse complement strand
GTAGTCTTCTTCGCGGTGGAAATTGAGAAATTCATAAAACGGCGATAGATCGGGCAGAATGTAAATGAGGCTTAACAGGTCAGCCAGCGAGTGGAAGAAGATACCGGTTGATATTGGAGATTCCCTACGACAAGGCAGGGCATGTTAAAATATTCATAAATGAACAACCCTGCGGTCTCTGCCGCAGGGTATCAAAGAATCCGATATTTGTTTTGTTGTCATTGTCATTCCCGCTTGTCGGGAATCCTTCAGAAAGATTCTGGACAAGCCAGAATGACAGAATAAGGTAACCCTGTGGCAAGCCCACAGGGAATTACAAGTTAAAGGAGAATAAAAATGCGAAGAGTCATTTACTTTTTAATAACTAACATCGCCATACTTATTGTCTTAAGCACGGTGATGAGGGTTTTTGGTGTGGAGCCGTATCTTACAGCATACGGACTTAACTACCGGTCGTTGCTCATATTTGCTCTCGTGTTCGGTATGGGCGGCTCATTTATAAGTCTTGCCTTATCCAAATGGACGGCGAAGAGGATTTCCGGTGCGCAGGTCATAAAAGAGCCTGCAAATGATACAGAAAGATGGCTTGTAAGGACTGTGTCCGAACTGGCGGCAAAGTCAAATATAGGAATGCCGGAGGTCGCTATTTTTCCCTCGGATGACATGAATGCCTTTGCAACCGGTATGAGCAGGAATAAGTCCCTGGTTGCCGTATCATCAGGACTTCTCAGGAAGATGGACAGTGAAAAGGTGAAGGCCGTTCTTGCCCATGAGGTGGCCCATGCTGCCAACGGTGATATGATTACACTGGCGCTGATTCAGGGCGTGGTGAACACCTTTGTGCTTTTTTTGTCCCGTGTAATAGGACATACCGTTGACAGGGTTGTATTTAAGAATGAAAGGGGGCACGGCCCTGCCTTCTGGATTACAACGATTATTGCCGAAATAGTCCTTGCCGTTTTAGCCTCGATAATCGTCTTTTACTTCTCAAGAAAGCGTGAATACAGGGCTGACACCGGCGCTGCAACTTTAGTCGGCAAAAAACCGATGATAGGAGCCCTTGAAGCCTTGAAGGCATCCGTGCGTCAGCCCCATCTGCCTGACAAGCTTGCCGCCTTCGGGATCTCCGGCGCTAAACGAAGTGGGCTGAAAGCGCTCTTTGCAACACATCCTGACCTTGATGACAGGATTGCGACTCTTGAAATGTCAGTTTATCCTGATTATAAATAAAAGGGGGCTTTTTTTAGATGAAAAAATTAATATTGCTTGGCGGCATAGGGCTGGCGATAGTTGTGATTTTAGTCGTCTGGACATTAATTGCCGGGCTTGGTCTTGTCTCGGAAAAATTGCCGCATTGGATGTCAGCCGCTGAAAAGGTTGCAGGAGTCGCAATCGGGAAGGCGAAAGAGGCCTTGCCCGGGATTCAGGAAAAGGCCGGAAAAGTGTCTCCCGAGATCACAGAAAGGGTTAAGGGCTTGATTTCCGGTGATGAGATACCTGAAAAGGATGTAGGCGGAGAGGACATAGCCGGAATCCCAAGGGTCCCCAATATGGTCAGGGTCTCCTTTGATATAAGCAATGGAAAGAGAACGATCGGTTATAAGGGCAAGATAGATCTTGGAACGGTCACAGATTTCTATAATAAGGAGATGTCAGCCCTGAGTTTTAAGAAGAAGGTCTTGTCCGCCTCCACTCATGATGAGGTCCATGAGTATAAAAAGGCAAAAAAGGCGCTGGAATTCAGTTTCAAAAAGACTGACAGACTCAGAATTGCGATGACAGAGATGGTGATCAGGGAATTGTAAGTCCTTTGTGAATTAATGTTTGCACTTGCCCTGTCATCTGTAGTATTCTTTGCAGTTGAGATAGAAAAATTAAGGAGGAGGAGAAAAAATGTCTGATATTGTTATGGAGACGAATTTCAAGGATGTGAAATTTTTAAGGCGCGGGAAGGTTAGAGATGTGTATGAAGTTGGGGATAACTTATTAATTGTCGCAACCGACAGGGTCTCTGCATTTGATGTTGTTCTTCCGAATGGAATTCCGGATAAGGGCAGGATTCTTACACAGATATCAATATACTGGTTTAATCAGATGAAAGACATAATGGAAAACCATATAGTTGCAACAGATGTTAAGGACTATCCAGAGGTTTTACATAAATACAAAGACATCCTTGAAGGAAGAAGCATGCTTGTTAGAAAGGCAAAGCCCATGCCTGTTGAATGCATTGTGAGGGGTTATCTCTCAGGCTCAGGGTGGAAGGAATACAAAAAATCAGGCACAGTATGCGGGATAAAACTTCCTGATGGGCTTGTTGAATCATCAAGGCTTGATGAGCCGATATTCACTCCAAGCACAAAGGCAGAAGAGGGGCATGACATAAACATAAGCTTTGATGAGATGAAAAAGATTGTCGGAGATGATACCGCAAACAAGCTCAGGGATGTAAGCCTTAAGATTTACAAAAAGGCGAGGGAGATGGCAGAGAAGAAAGGGATAATCATTGCTGATACAAAGATGGAGTTCGGCGTCTATAAAGATTCAATCCCGAATCAAGTTCGGGACAAGATTCAAGATTCAAAAAATCGGGAAGGCAAGTTGATTTTAATAGATGAAATTCTCACGCCTGATTCATCGCGCTTCTGGTCTATGAAGGACTATGCGCACGGAAAAAGTCAGGACAGTTTTGACAAACAGATTGTACGCGATTATCTTCTTACGCTTGACTGGAACCAGACATATCCCGGCCCAAAACTTCCTGATGAAATAGTTGAAAAAACTGCAGCGAGGTATAGGGAAATATTAGGGATATTGGCAGGGTAAGGGTATCGTAGCGCATGTCATGGTTTAATCCTTATAACATGAGGACACCTTGATCATCTCTATAGGCTGCTCCCTGCCACAACGCTTGCAAACTATTGCATCTTCTTTAATAATCTCTGCACAGTAGGAACATTTTTTGGTATCTCCTTTAGATACCATAGGTGGAAGCAATGCAATAACAATAATAAGCAAAGGGAAAAGGGCGCATAATATAAACCACAATATCGGACTGCGCCCTTTTCTTATAGCTATAATGCTCCCCACAATACCTGCAATAGTAAGCAGAATAACATATCGCCAGTTCAACAATGGGATTCTCTACTTTCTTACCCCG
>JAHILQ010000256.1 GCA_018896985.1 Nitrospinota bacterium | reverse complement strand
TCTGAACTTTGAACTTTGAATTTTGAATTTTGAATTTTTATATCCACCCTGTCTATTTTCCCTTTGAGCTTTATATTTTTTATGACCTCTCCTTCAACAGGTGCTTCAGCCTTCATAAACGAATATCCCTCTGCTCTGAGCTCGCTTTCAAGCTCATAGATTTCAGGAAGGATGGAAAGGAATGAATCTCTTATGAAATTTTTCCAGTAGTTTTCCAGAGGTTTTTCATCAAGCAGTTTTCCAAAGAGTTTTTCTGCCTCTGCCTTCATCTCGTCAAAGCCTGCAAGTGGTTTTGCCATTAACTCTTCCATGATTTCATGGATTATGCTGCCGAGAAGCATTGCCTCAATCTCATATTCTTTTGTTTCTGACGGTTCAAGCTTGAGAATCTTTTCTATGAAGAATTTCCTGTGGCATGTCCTGTATGAATCTATGTCTGTAACCCTGATCTTTGAGTTTTCGCTGAACTGTTTTTTTATCAGCCTGCTTTTGATGCCTATTTCTTTTATATGCGATGAGAGTGGAATTTCCGGATGCCTCAGCAGCTCTTCTTCCCTGCACAGGATTCCAGGTGTTTTCTCTGTGGTCTCAGTCTTCCACGGCAGGAAAGGCGAGGGCAGGAAAAGCCTGTCTGCCTCCATTGCAGGATAGGATAGGTGGAGATTTTTTGATGAATCTGTCAACTGCTGGAATATAAACTGCTGGAGGTGCAGGTATCTCTTCATATTAACAAGTCCTAATTTTGTCTTCACATTGTCAGGCAGGAGAAGGTCTATCTCAGGCATTGAAGGCAAATCGCCGTCTTTCAAGCCTCCGAGGTATAGATATTCAGGCTCTGCCCCGCGCAGTTCAAAGAAACCTGAGACCTGCACGCCTTCTCCTTCTGCCTCTTTCTCTGAAGCGTTCAGGACATATCTGAGGCTGTCAATGAATTCCCGCAAGCCATACGACAAATCCCCCCATCCCCCCTTTAGTAAAGGGGGGCGAGGGGGGATTTGTATCAGATTGTCTATGAGGGATAGCTCTTTCAGAAACTCTGAGACCTGTTCTTTGGTGTCCGTGTCTTCTGTGTCAGAGAAATCAAGTTCTGAAAGAAGTTTATGGAGCGCCTCTGAAAACTGCTTAAATGTCCCTCTGTCTTTTAGGGATTCAAGGGGTTTGAGTTTTTTAAATATCCATTTAAACTCTTTTTCAATCTCAGGGAGAATATCTCTTAATGTAGGGCTCTTAACATTCGATAAAGTTTTTGATAAGTCCAGCCATGAGTTTTTACCTTTGATTATCCCTGAGTAAAGCGATATCTGAGGAATCCATTCCCTGAATAAAGCAGGCATTTTTTTGAAATGCGGGGATGTTAGGAATCGCGAAAACTTGAGCCTCGGGTAGTCGTCTGCAATTGATTCAAGCATTGCTGTAAGGGCAAGGTAAGGCTCTGTCTTTCCTAATGGTTTTGAGATGGAGAATGTGCAGGGTATGCCGTATCGTTTGAATACCCTCTGTACAATGTCATAATAAATGTGCAGTTTCGGAAATGCGGCGATTATCTTGTCTAAAGACCTGCACCTGCCTGATATGAACAGGTTTTTGATGTGCCGTGCAATGCCCTCAACCTCTTCGTCTATTCCCGGATATGAGACATAGGAGAGCCTTTTTTCTGATGACGGCAGGGGAAGGGCTGCCTCAGAGCCGGAAGGGCCTGTTTCAATGTTAAAGTTATTCTTTATAAAATCGTCAAAACTATTTGTTATTGAAGTAAAATTATCATCGTATGGTATTGAGATAAGGGCTGTCTCCGCCTGCTCAATCAGGCTCTTGAGGATAAGCTCTTCTGATGGTGTGACCTCGTAAAATCCGTCAAGAATAAGGATGGCAGGGCTGTAATTATGCTCCTTTATAATCGCAGGGCACTCTGCCATGAGATCGTTTTCATCAATAAGATTTTGCACAGTTAGCGTTTCCTGATATTTCCTGAAGATTTCAATTGTCTCCATTGCCCTTTTTGAGCCTTCTTCCGGTACATTGAGTTCTTCAAACACGCTTTTTAGTTCTCTGCTGATTGTCTCAATGTCTTTGTGGGGGCAGTACTGCTTTATCTCATCAATAAAGCTGCTTATGATTGAGGAGAAGCCGATGCCTTTGCCTGAGAGCCTTGAGATGATGATGGGTATAATTGATCTGGATATCGGGGTTTTGTTTCCATGCAGAGAATAGAGTTTCTTTGAGAGCTGTTTTATTGTCATCATCCCAGGCGGGATATAAGTGTTTTTTGTCAGCTTATGGAAAATCCTCTGGCTCTCTCTTATTTTTCCCGGGGTAGGGGAGAGGCAGAGGATTCCGGAATAATCCATTCTCCGCAGCGATGCGAAGGATGAATCATTGCCCTTTGTTTCTGAGATGGCTGTTTTCAGTAGATCTTCTGTGAAGCCTCTTCTACTGAACGGGACATAAAAGACCTTCACCTGCATTACGTTTTGTATTCTGCGTTGACCCTGATGTATTCCTCTGTCAGGTCGCAGGTAAGCACCTTTGCAGATGCATCTCCTTTGTTCAGGTTTATCAGTATGCTTACCTCGCTGTTGTTTTTCAGATAATTGTTTGCATCTGCGTCTTTTCCTGTGCCGATGCCTTTATTTACCACTTTGATATTTCCTAAATGAATGGCTGTTTTTTCCTCATTGAGGTTTATGCCTGAATATCCGAGCGCAGCCATAATGCGGCCCCAGTTTGAATCATTTCCGTAAACTGCTGTTTTTACGAGGTTGGAATTTGCAACAGCGAATGCAGCCTTTTCCGCTTCTTTCTCATCAGCCGCGCCTTTAACCTCTATTGTGATTAATTTTGTGGCTCCTTCTCCGTCTTTCACGATAAGCCTTGACAGTTCGTATGTAATCTCATCAAGGGCATTTTTGAAGATTTTATAGGATGCAGAGTTCTCTTTGATTTCAGAATTGCCCAGCATTCCGTTAGCCATTATCAGCGCCGAGTCATTTGTGGACATATCGCCGTCTATTGTTATCCTGTTAAATGATTTCCTCACAGAATCCTTTAGAGCCTTGCTTAGCGTTCTTTTTTCTACCGCTATATCCGTTAATATGAAGCAGAGCATTGTTGCCATATTCGGCGCTATCATGCCGGCGCCCTTGCAGATTCCTGCAATGGTTCCTGTTCTATATTTACCTG
>JAHILQ010000023.1 GCA_018896985.1 Nitrospinota bacterium | reverse complement strand
TCATATAGCAGCAAGCCTCAATGTGTTATAATATTTCTCTGAAATGGGAAAAAATCCTGAAAAAACATCTGTTACGCTGGACGATATACAGCCGCTTTGCCCTGTATGCGGAAGGGAACTCGACAAAGGCAAAATCACTTCTGAGGGCGGATGGAATTGCAAGTGCGGCGAGTTTGTTCCTAAAAGACTTGCCATAAATCCATTTGAGGGCTGCACCCACGGACTTAACTGTAACTGCGGGAGAGAAAGAAGGAAATGAGAAAAGGTTATTTCGGACAATATGGCGGAAGATTTGTTCCGGAGACATTGATGCCTGCGCTCATTGAGCTTGAACAGGCATATCTGAAATACAGGAAAGATAAAGATTTTCAGAAAGAGCTTGCGCATCTCCAGAAAACATATATAGGAAGACCGACTGCGCTATACTTTGCAAAGAGATTTACGGAGCATATCGGAGGCGCAAAGATATATTTAAAGAGAGAAGACCTCGCTCACACAGGCGCTCACAAGATAAACAATGCGCTGGGACAGGCGCTGCTTGCAAAAAGAATCGGCAAAAAAAGAATTATTGCTGAAACAGGCGCCGGACAGCATGGAGTTGCAACTGCCACAGGCGCTGCGCTTATCGGCCTTGAGTGTGAGATATACATGGGCTCTGTTGATATGAAGAGGCAGGCTTTGAATGTTTTCAGGATGAGGCTCCTTGGAGCAAGGGTCATTGAAGTAGCTATCGGTTCGCAGACATTGAAAGATGCAATAAATGAATCTCTGAGAGACTGGACAACAAATGTAAGGACTACTCATTATGTTTTGGGCACGGTTTTCGGGCCTCATCCTTTCCCGTCAATGGTGAGGGATTTTCAGTCAATTATCGGAAAGGAAACTAAAAAACAGATTCTTCAGGCAGAGGGACGGTTGCCTGATTATCTGGTTGCATGCGTTGGCGGCGGAAGCAATGCAATGGGATTGTTTCATGAATTCCTTGACGATGATATAAAGATGATTGGAGTAGAGGCCGGAGGCAAGGGGATAGACACAGGTGAGCACGCGGCAAGATTTGCCGGCGGCTCTGTAGGAGTATTTCAGGGATGCAAGACCTATCTCCTTCAGGATGATGACGGAAATGTGCTCGGAACACATTCTGTCTCTGCAGGGCTTGACTATGCATCCATAGGGCCTGAACACCCTTATCTGAGAGATAGCGGAAGGGTTCAGTATACATACGCAACAGACGATGAGGCATTGGCTGCATTTGAACTGCTTTCAAGAAAAGAAGGGATAATCCCTGCTCTTGAATCTGCGCATGCAGTCGCAGAAGTAATAAAACTTGCGCCGGAACTCTCAAAGGATAAAATTATAATTGTAAATCTTTCGGGAAGGGGAGACAAAGACGTTCAGCATGTAGCAAATATCAAAGGAATAGAACTGTGAACAGAATTGAAAAGGTATTCAAAAAATTAAAGGCTCAGAATAAGAAGGCATTTATCCCTTACATAATGGCAGGCGATCCTTCTATTGAGAAGACAAAAGAAATTGTCATAATGTTTGAGGAATGCGGCGCAGACATTGCTGAGCTTGGCGTGCCTTTCACAGACCCTCTCGCAGACGGCCCGACAATTCAGAGAGCAGCGGAAAGGGCATTAAAAAATGGAGTTACTTTAAAAAAAGTAATCGCCCTTGTAAAGGATTTAAGACAAAAAACAAAAATCCCTCTGGTATTGATGACATATTACAATCCTGTTTTTAAATACGGCGAAGAAAGATTCATTGCAGATGCAAAAGATGCAGGCGTTGATGGTGTTATAATCCCTGATCTTCCGCCTGATGAAGCAGGAGAGGTTACAAGGCTTGCTAAAAATGCAGCCGTTGCTTCAATCTTCCTTCTTGCTCCGACATCAACAGACGAAAGAATAAAAAAGGTTGCAAGAGCATCAACGGGTTTTATATATTATGTCTCAATAACCGGCATTACCGGCGCTCAGCTTTTACTTGACGGCTCTATTGAAAAATCAATAAACGGGATTCGTAAAATTTCGGATAAGCCCGTTGCCGTCGGATTCGGCATTTCAATGCCTGATGAGGCTGAGGCGGTGGCAGGCATCTCTGACGGAGTGGTTATCGGGAGTGCGATAGTCAAAAAAGCGCAGGCGAGCTTAGATAAGGAATTAAGGGATTTTCTTCTCAAATTAAGAGGGGCAATCAAATGAACGAGGTCTCTGATAAAAAGCTGGCACAGCTTAATACCCTGATGGAACTGACAGCAGGACGCATGCTCGGGCTTAACAGGGCAGAGCTTGAAAAGTTAAAACTTTCTGCTATACTCCATGACATCGG
>JAHILQ010000255.1 GCA_018896985.1 Nitrospinota bacterium | reverse complement strand
TAACCTTTGTCTCATCAAGTATTTTCTTTGACAAAGACCTGCCTATCCCGAATATCCTTGTTAACCCTATCTCAATCCGTTCATTCTTTGGTAAATCCACACCAGCGATTCTCGCCATTATAACTCCTCTTAAGTGTAAGTGTTTAGTGTCAGTGTCAAGTAATGACTTTCAGACTGACACTGTTCACTGTCACTAATCACTGTTTTTATCCCTGCCTCTGCTTGTGGCGGGGATTTTCGCATATTATTCTTCTAACACCCTTCCTCTTTATGACCTTGCATTTAGCGCATATTGGTTTTACAGATGAACGAACTTTCATATCTACCTCTGCTCTTTCTAACTTTGAACTTTTAACTTTGAACTTTTATTTAAACCTATACGTTATCCTGCCTCTTGTAAGGTCATAAGGCGAGAGTTCCACAGTAACCTTATCGCCCGGCAGTATCTTTATAAAATGCATCCTCATCTTGCCGGAAATATGAGCGAGAATTATCTGCCCGTTCTCAAGTTTTACCCTAAACATCGCATTTGGCAGCGTTTCAACAATCTTTCCCTCTACCTCTATATTTTCCTCTTTAGGCATTAGCTGAAAAGTATAACATCTATATTATATTTTCGTCAAGATTCTTGCATCGCCGTCAGTAATGGCAATTGTATGCTCAAAGTGAGCGGAAAGTCCGCCGTCAATGGTAACCGCCGTCCATCCATCGTCAAGTATGCTGACCTCATGTCCGCCTGTATTAACCATAGGCTCAATTGCGAGGGTCATGCCTTCCTTTAGTCTCGGTCCCTGCCCTGAGACGCCAAAATTCGGGACCTGAGGTTCTTCATGAAGCGACATCCCAATCCCGTGGCCGACAAATGCCTTCACTACAGAAAAACCGTTTGCCTCAACATAATTCTCAATGGCAGATGATATATCCGAAACCCTGTTGCGGGGCGTCGCTTTATCTATACCCTTATAAAGGGCTTCCTCTGTTACCTTCAAAAGTTTTTTTGCAAGCGGGCTTACCTCGCCGACTGGCAGGGTAACAGCCCCGTCTCCATAAAAACCATCCCGATAGACTCCAAGGTCTATGCTTAACACATCCCCTTCGTTAAGCCTCACACGAGAGGGTATCCCATGAATAACCTGATTATTCACAGAGGTGCATATACTGGCAGGGTATCCCCTGTATCCTTTAAATGCGGGTGTTCCGCCCTTTGAAATTATTTTTTCTTCTGCAAACATTTCTATCTCTTTTGTCGTAATACCGGGCTTCACAAATGCCTTCAGTCCTTCCAGTATCTCGGCAACTATTTTACAGGCATGAGCCATCTTCTCAATCTCCTCGGGAGTCTTTATGACAATCATCTTGAGATTTGAAATTTGAAATTTGTCACCCCAGGCGACTCGCCGAGGCGAGAAATTTCAAATTATCCTCTCCTGCCCTTAATCCTGCCCTTCTTTAAAAAACCTTCATACGAGCGGGTAACGAGATGCGACTCAATCTGAGACACTGTGTCAAGCGCAACTCCTACAACAATCAGGAGCGAAGTGCCTCCAAAATAAAAAGGGACATTAAATCTCAGTATAAGAATCTCCGGTATTATGCATACAACAGCAAGGTATATCGCACCAACAAATGTTAATCTCGACATAACCCTGTAAATGTACTCTGATGTCTTCTGACCCGGCCTTATGCCTGGGATATATCCCCCATATTTTTTCAGATTGTCTGCTATATCTATGGGGTTAAACACAATGGCAGTATAAAAATAGGCAAAAAAGAATATCATCCCGATGTAGAGCGTTGTATAAAAAACGGTACCGGGCGAAAGTTGTTTTGCTATGCCTTGGACCCACGGTATTGCTATAAAACCTGCAATAGTCGCCGGGAACACTATTATTGAAGATGCAAATATGGGTGGAATAACGCCTGCCGTGTTTATCTTGAGCGGCAGATGCGTGCTCTGACCTCCGTATATCTTGCGGCCGACAAGCCGCTTTGCATATTGAACAGGTATCTTCCTTTGTCCTCTTTCAATAAATATAATCACCCCAACTACCGCAACCACCATAGCTATCAGGAATATTACAAAAAAGATGGACAGTTCACCTGCTTTTAACAGTTGATAGGTGCTGATTACCGCACTCGGGAGCTGCGAGACTATGCCTGCGAAAATTATAAGAGATATGCCGTTTCCTATCCCCCTCTCTGTTATCTGTTCTCCAAGCCACATTATAAATGCTGTGCCTGATGTAAGGGTTATCATTGTCAGCAGTCTGAATGACCAGCCCGGATTCTGTATAAATGCGCCCTCTGCCATGCCTTCAAGGCCGACGGATATTCCCAAAGACTGTATTGCTGCAATAACAACTGTTGCGTATCTTGTATATCTTGTAATCTTCTTTCTGCCTGCTTCTCCTTCTTTTGCAAGCTTCCCGATTGCAGGTATTACAACTGTCAAAAGCTGGAAAATAATGGAGGCGCTTATATAAGGCATAATCCCAAGGGCAAATATGGCAACCCTTGAAAGCGCTCCACCTGTAAACATATCAAAGAACCCCATAAGGGCGCCTGCAGCGCTCTCAGCAAGGAATTTACTTAACTCCTCACCTCTTATGCCTGGAGTTGGAATATGACTTCCTATCCTGTATACAATAAGGATTGCAAGCGTAAAGATTACCCTGTTTTTTAACTCAGGGACTCTAAATATATTCTGAAAATTTGAAAGGGCTCTCATAGTTCAAAGTTAAAAGTTGAAAGTTTAAAAAAAGGAATTCCATAATTTTAAATTTTGCATTTTGATTTTTAGATTGTTTCTGCTTTGCCGCCTGCAGCGGCAATCTTGGCTGCGGCTGCAGCGCTGAATATTTTAGCCTTTATTGTAACAGGTCTTTTTATCTCGCCATCGCTGAGGACCTTAACGCCATCCCTGACCTTCTTTATTATCCCTCTGTCAAGCAGGACCTCAGGCGTAATAACGTCAACGCCTTCAATCCTTGCAAGGTCTTTCAGGCTGACTGTTGTGTATTCCTTGGCAAAATAATTTTTAAACCCTCTTTTGGGGATTCTCCTCTGCAACGGCGTCTGCCCGCCTTCAAAACCTGCTCCTTTTCCGCCGCCGGAGCGCGCCTTCTGCCCTTTATGCCCCTTGCATGATGTCTTGCCATGGCCTGAACCTATTCCGCGGCCTACCCTCTTATTTCTTTTTCTGCAGCCGTCTGCGGGCTTTAAATCCTCTATCCTCATCTAACTCCTCCGCTATTTACTCGCCTGCGGC
This sequence comes from Nitrospinota bacterium, assembly GCA_018896985.1. Taxonomy (GTDB): domain Bacteria; phylum Nitrospirota; class Thermodesulfovibrionia; order Thermodesulfovibrionales; family UBA1546; genus UBA1546. The sequence continues at coordinate 6,537 of JAHILQ010000255.1, read as the reverse complement.
GAGTTTGTTTCCTGCGCTTCTTCCTCTGTCCTTCCCCTCAATCTGCGAACCGTATCAGGGTCTTTAAGCTTTAACAGCCCGTCAATGGTAGCCTCTGCGGTATTGTAAGGATTATGGCTGCCGATTGCTTTGGCAACGATATCCTGTATGCCGGCAACATCCAGCACTGCCCTTACAGCGCCGCCTGCGATGAGTCCTGTGCCTTTGACTGCAGGATTCATAACAATATAACCGGAACCGAATCTGCCTGTTATCCTGTGGGGGATTGTTCCATCTTTCATGGGGAATTTAACAAGAGATTTCTTTGCCTGCTCAACAGCCTTTCTTATTGCCTCAGGAACTTCTTTTGCCTTGCCTTTACCTATACCCACTATGCCAGCTCCGTTTCCAACAGCAACCAGCGCAGCAAAAGAAAATCTTCTTCCGCCCTTCACAACCTTTGCAACTCTGTTTATAAATACAACCTTATCTTTTAGAGTCAGTCCATCCGGATCAATTCTTTTCACCATACCCCCTGTTACACAAGTATAAATTAAAAAATACAGTGACAGTGTCAGTTAACAGCGTCAGTTTTTTACTGACACAGACACTAATCACTGACACTTCTTTGATTTTTGCATTTTGCATTTAAAATTCAAGTCCGGTTTCTCTGGCAGCATCAGCTAAGGCCTTAACCCTGCCATGATAAAGATAGCCGCCCCTGTCAAAAACAACCCTCTTTATCCCCTTTTTTAATGCCTTCTTGGCTATAAGCTCACCAACTTGCTTTGCTGCCCCGATGTTTCCTTCACCGGACTTCTTGTCTTTACCTTTCAGCTCTTTATCAAGGCTTGATGCGGCAGCAATAGTGCTGCCCTTAAAATCATCTATAATCTGGGCATACATGTGTGACAGGCTCCTGTAAACTGACAGCCTCGGCCTCTCAGTTGTACCCACAACTTTTTTCCTTATTCTTTCGTGCCTTCTTGTTCTTGCGTCCTTTATTTCTGCTACCAATTTAAAACCTCCATAATCAGGTTCTAGGTTCTAGGTTTTAGGTTTTAGACTAATACCTGACACCTGACACCTATTTCTTCCCTGCCTTGCCTGCCTTAAGCTTCAATCTCTCACCAGCGTATCTTACCCCTTTGCCTTTATAGACATCAGGAGACCTCAGCGCCCTTAAATCTGCCGCTATCTGTCCCATCTGCTGTTTGTCAATGCCCGTTAATGTAATCTGCGTCTGCTTCTGGTCTACGGCAGCCTTAATACCAGACGGAAGAATAAATTCTACCGGATGAGAATATCCCAGAGCAAGCAAAAGTTTATTACCCTGAACCTGAGCTCTATAACCTGTACCCGTAATTTCAAGAACCCTCTGGTAACCTGCGGAAACTCCGGATACCATATTTGCTATAAGGCTCCTTGTAAGCCCATGTAGTGCCCTTACAGTTTTTTCTTCGCTTGACCTTTCAACAAGTATTTTACCCTCATTTACAGAAACCTTTATGCCTGTTGGACACTTGGAAGCAGTCTCGCCCTTTGGTCCCTTGACCTTTACATTTGCATCTTCAATTTTTATATCTACACCTTTTGGTATATCTATTGGTTTTTTCCCTATCCGCGACATCTAATTACTTTCTCCTTTTGAAAAAGTGTCAGTGTCAGTTTTTAGTGTCAGTAACAGACACTGTCCACTGTCACTGTTCACTTTCTTGCTATTACCATATATAGCAAATAACTTCTCCACCAACACCTTCACGGCGGCAGGTGCTGTCACTCGCGACTCCCTTGTGCGTTGTCAGTACAGCCATGCCTACGCCTCCCATTACCCTCGGGATCTTTTTGCTGTTGACATAAACCCTGCGTCCAGGTTTACTTATTCTTTTCAACCCGGATACAACATTATTCCCGTCAATATATTTAAGCGTAATCCTCAAAATGCCCTGCTTATCATCTTTTAAGATTTTATATGCCTTTATGAAACCCTCTTCCTTCAGGATTTTCACTATTTCAAGCTTAAGTTTAGAGGCAGGCATATCAACTTTTTCTGCCCGGGCAGTAATCGCATTTCTAATGCGTGTAAGCATATCTGCTATTGGATCAGTTATCATTTGTCACCTCTTCACCAGCTTGATTTTGTTACGCCAGGCAGCTGCCCTTTGAGGGCAAGGCTCCTGAAACATATCCTGCATATTCCAAAATCTCTCAGAAACGCCCTCGGCCTTCCACAGATTCTGCACCTGTTGTACGCCCTTACCTTAAACTTAGGCGCCTTCTTCACCTTTTCCATCATACAAGTCTTAGCCATTGATTACTCCTTCTTCTCACCCTCGCTTTTTACCTTTTCTTTCCTGAACGGCATTCCCATATGAGTCAGCAATGCCTTGCTTTCCTTATCCGTTTTAGCAGTTGTACATATTGAGATGTCAAGCCCATGAACAGATTCCACCTTGTCATATTCTATCTCAGGAAAGATAAACTGCTCCTTTATTCCGACTGAATAGTTGCCCTTTCCGTCAAAAGACTTTGCCGAGACACCCTTAAAGTCCCTAACCCTCGGCAGTGCAAGGTTTATGAATCTGTCCAGAAATTCGTACATAATATTGCCCCTTAATGTAACTTTACATCCTATAGGCATTCCTTGCCTGAGTTTAAAAGTTGCAATTGACTTCTTGGCCTTGGTAATAACTGCCTTCTGTCCTGTAATGATGCCCAGTTCTTTCTGGGCTGCCTCAAGCAATTTAATGTTCTGAATCGCCTCGCCAAGCCCTACATTAAGAACCACCTTCTCAACTTTTGGAACCTGCATAACATTCTTGTATGCAAATTCCTTCTTAAGAGCAGGAAGTATCTCTTTTGAATATTTCGCCTTTAACCTTGAAATCTTTACTGGTCTATCGCTTCTTTGCATTTTTTACACACCCGTGATTTTTTTCCGTCTTCAAAAGCCGTATTTGCAATCCTTGCAGGTTTGCTGCACCTGGGACACATAAGCATAACATTTGATCTGTGAAGAGGAGACTCCTTCTCAATAATCCCGCCCTGCGTATACTTCTTGTTTGGCTTCATATGTTTTTTTATAATATTTACCCTCTCTATTAGCAGTTTGTCCTTTGAAGGCATGACTGAAAGCACTCGCCCCTTCTTGCCTTTTTCCTTGCCGGTTACAACTAAAACCGTATCGTTTTTCTTAATATTAAATCCCATTATTTACAGCACCTCCGGCGCCAGTGATATTATCTTCATAAATGCTTTCCATCTAAGTTCTCTCGCAACAGGCCCGAATATCCTTGTGCCTACAGGCTCTCCCTGCAGATTTATCAGCACTACCGCGTTCTGGTCAAACCTTATGTAGGAACCGTCAGCTCTCCTCTGTTCCTTTTTTGTCCTTACCACAACAGCCTTTGCTATTGCGCCTTTCTTGACATTGGATTCAGGGATAGCCTCTTGAACACTGACGACTATTATATCTCCAAGCCGCGCATATCTCCTGCGCATGCCGCCAAGTACTTTTATGCACCGGACTCTTTTGGCGCCTGAATTGTCCGCTACTTCCAGTATGCTCCTGTCCTGAATCATTCCCTATTGCTCCTCTACGAGTCGTAGACTTATGCCTTTTCAAGTATGCTTAAAACGGTCCACCTTTTATCTTTGCTGCGCGGCCGTGTCCCTGTTATAGAAACTGTATCCCCCGCCTTGCACTTGTTTTCTTCGTCATGGGCTTTAAACCTGGTTATCTTCTTAACCACCTTTTTATATTCAGGGTGCTGAACATGCCTTGTAACAGCAACCACAACGGTTTTGTCCATCTTATCGCTAACAACCTTGCCTTTATAAGTTTTTTCTGCCATTCCGACCTCTTTTTAACTTTTGACTTTTGACTTCTCACTTGTTATTGTCAGTATCTTAGCTATATCTTTTCTCAGAGTATTTATCCTCTTAGGATTTTCCACCTCACCTGTAGCAAGCCGGAACTTTAGATTAAAAAGCTCTTTCCTGATGTCCTGCTCTTTCTGCTTCAGCTCTTCTACTGTTAACGCCCTTAATTCTGAGGGTTTCATGCTACTGTATCCCCCCTCTTTACGAACCTCGTAGCAATCGAAAGCTTATAAGATGCAAGACTAAGCGCTTCCTTCGCTATCTCCTCTGTAACCCCGGCAACTTCATAAAGCACCCTGCCCGGCTTAACAACAGCAACCCAGTATTCCAGATTACCTTTACCCTTCCCCATTCTTGTTTCTGCAGGTTTCTTTGTTATAGGTTTATCAGGGAATACTCTTATCCAGAGTTTACAGCCCCTCTTGGCGTGTCTTGTTATTGCTACCCTTGCTGCCTCAATCTGCCTGCTTGACACCCAGCCAGGCTCCAAGGCCTTAAGCCCGAATTCTCCGAAAGAAAGTTTGGAGCCTGTATATGCCTTGCCACGCATACTGCCCTTCTGCATCTTCCTGAACTTGACTTTCTTCGGCATCAGCATGGCTTACTCCACCCCCTTGTGCGCCTCTGGGAGCACATCGCCATTATATATCCACACCTTAACGCCTATTTTCCCGTATGTTGTCTTTGCCTCTGAGAATCCATAGTCTATGTCTGCCCTGAAGGTGTGAAGAGGAACCCTGCCTTCCCTGTACCACTCGCTTCTTGCGATTTCCGCACCTGCAAGACGGCCGTTACATGCAACCTTAATACCAAGAGCCCCGAATCTCCGCGCCGAGATAACTGACTTCTTCATCGCCCTTCTGAATGCAATCCTCTTTTCAAGCTGCAGCGCTATATTCTCGGCAACAAGCTGTGCGTCAACCTCAGGCTTTCTTACTTCCTTTATATCTATTGCGACCTGCTTTCCTGTCATCGCCTCAATATCCTTCCTGAGTTTCTCAACCTCAGCGCCTTTTTTCCCTATAATAATTCCAGGCCTGGCTGTATGAATAATTATCCTTGCCTTCTGTCCTGCCCTTTCAATCTCAACACGTGAAATGCCTGCGTGGAACAACTTGTCTTTGATTACCTTTCTTATGGAGATATCTTCATTTAACTGATCTGCATATCCCCGCTTAAGATACCACCGCGAATCCCACGTCCTTGTTATGCCAAGCCTGATTCCTATCGGATGCGTCTTCTGGCCCAAAATTTACCTCCGTTTAATTTTCCTCTGATAATACTACTGTTATATGGCTCATCTTTTTCCTGATAACATTCGCCCTTCCCATTGCCCTTTGCTCAACTCTCTTCAATGAAGGCCCCTGATTTACAAATGCCTTCACATTCATATCCTCAGGATTAACTGCCTTCTTCTGCTCTGCATTTGCCATAGCAGACTTTAATATCTTCTCCACTATATCTGCGCCTCTGTAAGGCATAAACCGCAGGGCAATAAGCGCGTCCCCCGCCTTTTTCCCCTTGATAAGGTCAACAACCCTGCGAACTTTTCTCGGGGTTATCCTTGCAAACTTTAATATAGCCTTTGCTTCCATATTAACCTTTTTTCTCCCTATGCCTTAGCGGGTGACTTAGCGGGCGCTGCCTTTTCAGATTTTGAATGCCCCTTTGAATGCCCCCTGAAAGTACGCGTTGGTGAAAATTCACCAAGCTTATGCCCCACCATATTCTCAGTTACATAAACAGGTATGAATTTCCTGCCGTTATGAACAGCAAATGTATATCCTATAAAATCAGGCACTACCGTAGAACGCCTTGACCATGTTTTTATAATCTTTTTATCTCCGCTTTCAATTATAGTCCTGACTTTTTTCATCAGCTTCTCATCAACAAATGGCCCTTTTTTCAATGAACGCGGCAATTTATTTCCTCCTCTTCACAATAAACTTATTTGTTCTTTTGTTGTGCCTTGTCTTGATACCTTCCGGCTTGCCCCATGGCGAGCACGGAGGACGGCCGCCTGAACTTCTTCCTTCTCCACCGCCCAGCGGATGGTCTACAGGGTTCATAGCAACGCCTCTTACATGAGGCCTTTTCCCAAGCCATCTTACCCTTCCTGCCTTGCCGTAAGAGACGTTCTCATGCTCAACATTGCTGACCTGTCCTATTGTCGCCATGCATTCTGAAGGAATAAGCCTTACCTCACCGGAAGAAAGCCTTACCTGCGCGTATTTTTCATCCTTTGCCACAAGCTGAACAGATGCTCCTGCGCTCCGCGCGAGCCTGGCTCCCTGGCCTGCCCTAATCTCAATATTATGCATGAACGAACCCAGCGGTATATCGCTTAAAGGCAGCGCATTGCCTACCTTAATCTCAGCTCCCTTGCCCGAAACCACCCCGTCACCTACCTGAAGTAAAGCAGGAGCAATGATGTATCTCCTGTCACCATCTCTGTATTTAAGCAGGGCAATCCTTGCCGACCTGTTTGGATCATACTCTATGGTTTCGACAATTGCCGGAACGCCTGACTTGTCCCTTTTGAAATCAATCAGCCTGTATGCCCTTTTATTTCCTCCGCCCCTCTGCCATACAGTTATGCGGCCATTGTTATTTCTGCCGCCTGTCTTTCTTAAAGACCTGACCAGCGGTTCGTACGGCCTGTCCGCAGTTAATTCG